>JAESPT010000094.1 GCA_016765515.1 Sneathiella sp.
GACGGTCATAGTCCGGATGGAAGAGAACATGGGATAGGAGATTTGAAGACAGCTGCGTCTTCAAAGGACCTTATCTTTCTTGCCTTGAGTTTTTGATAGTTACAAACACAAGGCACAAATAATGACACAAAAAAATAAAAACACGACGACTGGTGTCCTGTCTCAGGTCAAAAGCTCATCCCGAGAAATTGCGATCATTCAGGCAAATTGGCATATTGATATTGTCTCACAAGCGAGCCAATCGTTTAGTGCTGATATGGTACGTAGCGGCTACAACGAGGCTGATATCCGTATCTATAATGTTCCGGGAAGTCTTGAAATACCTTTGATGGCGCAAAAGCTGGCAGAAACCAGAAATTATGATTTGATCATGGCGACAGGATTAATTGTCGATGGTGGTCTCTACCGACATGATTTTGTTGCGGCGACGGTTCTTGAGGGGATGATGCGGGTTCAGCTCGATAGTGGCGTTCCTGTTCTATCCGTAGTCCTGACACCGCACAATTTTCAGGAAGTGCCCGTTCATATGGATTTCTTCAAGAATCATTTTGTTCTCAAAGGACGCGAAGCCGCCTCAGCGGCCTTAATGACTCTCGATAATATGGCGCTTTTTCAGGATGAAAGAAGATTGGCATCTTAAAGTCAGAATCTGGTGTGAGGGCTCGCCCTCACACCCCTTATATGATGCGGGTTTGATGATCTGCCCAGTATTTGTCTTTCAAAAGCCTTTTATACAGCTTCCCAGTGGGATGACGGGGTAATTCTTGTTCAAAATCTATGGATTTTGGGCATTTGATACGGCTGATATTTTCACGGCAAAAGGAAATAAGCTCTGCTTCCAAATTCTGTGACGCATCTTCCATGAAGATGGGTTGAACAACAGCCTTAATTTCCTCGCCAAAATCTTCGTTTGGTATACCAAAAACGGCAACATCATAGACTTTGGGGTGAGTGATGAGTAAATCCTCAATTTCCTGAGGGTAAATATTTACACCGCCTGAAATTATCATGTAACTTTTGCGGTCGGTTAAATAGAGAAAATTATCGTCATCCAAATAGCCAACATCTCCAAGGGTACTCCACCCTTTACTATTATAATTCTCAGCTGTTCTAATGGGATCGTTGTGATACGTGAACTCTTTCCCGTCAGAAAAATAGATGGTCCCGACTTCGCCGGTCGGAACGTCCTTGTCCTCTTCATTAACAATATGCACGTTGCCAATAACGGCACGCCCAACAGTTCCCGGATGGTCTAACCATTCTTCGGGACTAACCGTGCAATACCCATTTCCTTCGGTCCCGCCGTAATATTCATGGAGTTTGGGACCCCACCAATCCATCATTTGATATTTGATTTTTTTGGGACAGGGAGCCGCGGCATGAATAGCCACTTTCAGGCTACTCACATCATAACTCAATCGTTTGTCATCCGGTAATTTTAGCATGCGGATAAACATGGTTGGGACAAGTTGGCTATGAGTGATTTTGAATTTTTCAACAAGCTTCAAATAAGTTTCTGCATCAAAATTCTCCATTATAACGCAGGTGCCACCAAATCGCTGAACCCGCATATTGTAACGCAGGGGCGCAGCATGATAGAGGGGGGCTGGCGAGAGGTACATGACGTTTGAATCAAAACCATAAAGGTTTTTCAAAACATCATAGAGATTGTCTTCAGAACCTATTGGATTGCCAATTTCAATAGGTTTCACGCCTTTCGGTTTGCCTGTGGTACCAGATGAATACAGCATATCCGCACCTTCACACTCATCGACAATAGGCTCGATTGGGAAGGGGGCGATTGCGTCTTCATAGGATTGAAAGCCTTCAATACAACCATCCAGCATCAAGTGGGTTTTTGTCTCCGGTATTTTACTATTAAGTTCCTGAGCCAGGTTTGATTTATGAAAGGACGTGATAAATAGTTGCGCGCCACAATCATTAATTATATAGGCAGCTTCATCGGCAGAAAGTCTTGACGAAACGGCCGTATAGTAGAGGCCTGCTCGCTGAGCAGCCCAACATATTTCGAAAAACCGAACATGGTTTTCCAGCAAAAACGCAACATGATCCCCGACTTTCAGACCTTGAGATCGGAAGAATTGTGCGACTTTATTCGAACGGTCATTGAGTTCTTTATACGTCAGTGTCTCACCACTTTCCGCCATGATAATGGCGAGGTGGTCAGGTATTTTTGCTGCAAATTCCCGTATATGCATCTCTTCTTCGATCCCGCTATTTTGTATTGGGTGTTTGGAGTACGCCACTTGAGATAAGTTCATTTATGCGTGCTTCTGACATCCCAATCTCAGAAAGGACTTCACGGTTATGCTCACCCAGACATGGGGCATGGGTGTGAATGTTGCCCGGTGTTTTTGAAAATTCAGTTGGAATTCCAGTATAACGCAGTTTCCCTTCGGTAGGATGGTCTATCTCTTGCCAAAAACCGACGGCTTCCAAATGTTCGTCTTCAATCAGGTCATTGGGCGAGTTAATTGGAACTGAAGGAATGCTCGCTTTTTCAAGATCAGCCAACCATTCAGCAGCTGAACGTGTAGCAATGATGTCCGCTAAAAGACTGTATAGGACATCAATATTGTCGAGGCGTGACTCGATATTGTTGAATCTAGGGTCTTCCATCAGCTCAGGCTGACCGGCGATTTCGAAAAATGCTTTCCATTGTTTATCCACATAGGGAAGAACCCCAATCATGCGACCATCTTTGGTTTTATAGGGGTGCCTGTTGGGAGAGGTCGCACGTGGATAACCAGCGGGCCCCATCGCCGGTGAGAAATTTTGCCCATACATGTGCTCGAGCATCTGAAACTGAACCATTGTTTCAAACATGGGGACTTTGACTTCCTGGCCTTCACCGGTTCGCTCTCGATGAAAAAGTGCCATCGTAATAGAGTAGACAACAGTGAGGCCAGTAGCTTTGTCCGCAATAACAGTGGGCAAATAGCCTGGGCGGCCCATCAATTGGGATTGCAGGGAAGCAATCCCACTAACGCCTTGGATCATGTCGTCATAAGCAGGTTTGTTCGCATAGGGTCCGTCCTGACCAAATCCATAGGAGCCGCAATATATGATGGAGGGGTTGATCTGTTTAATATCATCATAGGTTAATCCCAGCCGTTTTATGGCCGAGGGGCGCATATTGTGAACAAAGACATCAACGGTTTTGAGGAAGTCGCGAAATGTCTGTATTCCGTCTTTTGTTTTCAGATCAATGCACAGGCTTCGCTTGTTTCGGTTGGCGTTGAGGTAGACGGCAGCCATCCCTTTTGATCTCTTCGGCCCCAGATCTCGGGTCGTGTCTCCATCAGGACCTTCGATTTTAATGACGTCTGCACCCATATCTCCCATGATTTGTGTTGCGAAAGGACCTAACAGAACTGC
>JAESPT010000095.1 GCA_016765515.1 Sneathiella sp.
AAGAGAGCTGCGCAATCGTCCCTCTTTGCCCGGGAAGGTTCTTTCTCGAAAAAAGGGCATCAAAAAGAGATTTATGTTCCCCCAATCTCTTTGAAAACCCAGGTTTATCATCGGTTGACCAAGTTTATCCTCGCCGTCCACATCCTCTACAGCATCCGTTTGATTGATAATATCAACCAGATGACGGGATTCAGTGACGCCCCAAAAGACCTTGTCAAATCCAACCGAGATATCCCAGTTTTCCGCGATATGAAAATAATTTAACTCCCTGAAATCCACATGTGTCCGTTCATCATCCTGAGCATCTATGCGGGCAAAAGGAATGAATGTTATGCTGTCGTCCCCTTCATTCCATTCGTGATAGATTTCAGGTTCAATAACAAGGGACGGATTGATAAATTGTCGATCCTGTCCGGTGTGTATATCCGTTCGCGGAAAGATACGGGTGTCCAGGGAGATATATCCACTAAACTCAGTTGAACTGTCTGCCCTACTTTCAGGACTAAGAAATAAAGTTATCGCCATAACAGTCCATGTTATGGCGAATACTCTCGGTACTGTTGAAATCTTCATTTTTACCGAACTTTCTCAAGGCTCGATCTGGTCAAATCTCTTTTACGGACACCCGTCTGGAATTCTATTTGGCTGTAGGCCAAGCGCGTTTTCTTGCCCGTCTGGTGATTGACCATATAGAGGTCATACGCACGCCAGTATTTATTCAAGTGTTTCTTGAATTTATCAAATGTCAGGGTTTTGAGGAGTTCCCCTTTACGGTCATAATAATCGATTTTCTGTTGGCGATATTCTAGTTTGTCGTACCAAACTACTATTTTGGTATAACCAGAATTTTCATATGTCGGTGTCTGCTCCAGAACAAAACATTGCATGTCTTTGCAGGCTTCATCCCGGACCCAGGTATAGGTATATTTTTTCAGCTCCTGACCTGAAAAATCTTCATAGGCAAATTCACTCCCCAAAAACGGCCCTGATTTATTTTTGGATGAAATCCGTTTCGTTTTTTTCAAAGCAGGTAGAAAAAGCCACTGATCATCCGGTTCAGTAATATGAGCAAAACTTAAAAACGCTGTTCCTTTGACATCCCGCGGGTAGTCAAATATTACCAGACTTTTGTCGCCTTCATCCGGATCCGGAACCTCAAGAGCCTTAATGCGCATCTTACGCTCACTTTTTTGTCCGTGCCGGTTTTCAAGGATCATTTTCAATACTGATTTTGTATCCTCATACCCTCTATCGCGGGCGTCCCATTCGGCGGCAATTTTACTGCCCTTCTCACTGTTCGCAAAAGCAAGAGAGACAGGAAGAAAAACAAATGAAGCTGTCATTCCTATACAAGCCAGGCGGCCAAGTTGTTTCGTCGACGTAAACATTAAATTATGCTCCTATTAATTATTCGGCTGCAATTGCAGCGGCATCTGAATTGGTTGACGCTGATTTTTTCCGCTCAAACAACAACAACAGGGGAGGCAGCAGAAGAAAGTCGACGATCAGGGCAATGGCGATGGTGATCGCTGTCAGTAACCCCATATCCCCGTTCATATCGAACGAAGAAAAGGTTAGAACAGTGAAGCCTAAGATCAGAACCGCAGTGGTCACCCAAAGAGCTGTTCCAACGGTTTTAAAGGCGTACCGCACGGCATCTTCCGGACTCGCTCCTTTTTCACGTCGGGCGCGCATATATTTGCTGAGGAAATGAACAGAGGCGTCAACAATCAGCCCTAAACTGGTTGCCGCAATAACCGATACCGCTAATCCGATTTGACCGATAAATAACCCCCATATTCCAAAGGCCATAGCGGCTGGAACCATATTGGGAATTAAGCTGATCAGACCAATTTTGACGCTCCGCAAGGCAACAATCATCGACAAGGATATCAAAAGAAATGCAACCGCTGTTCCGATCAACATTGACCGAATATTTCGATTGGCGATATTGGCAAACATCACTGACGATCCAGTGCCTTCTGATACCATATAGCCAGGAGCATTTACATGTAGCCACTGAGTACCGGCCAAGGCCAGTTTGCGCATTTGCTCGCTGGTAACATTATCCAAAGTGACAGTGAGTCTGCTTGCCGATTTGTCCACATTAATTTGACTGTTCAAATCAAGCCCATAAGGCAACGACATTTCATACAGCAACAAATATTGTGCAGACAGTTCTCTTTGATCGGGAAGCAGATACCATTCCTCATCATCCCCGTGCATGGATTTATTGAGGCGTTTCAGAACATCCGTAAGGGTATTTACATGAACCACGCCGGGCTGCGCTCGCATCCATATAGAAAAATCCTCAAGTTTCTGAAGGTAGCCAGGGTCTGAAATTCCGCTGGAGCCCTCAGCACCGATTGAATATTCAATTTGATAGATGCCGCTCAGATTTTCACGTGTAAAATCACTATCGACGCGGAAAGGAATGGATTGATCGAAATATTCAACAAACCGGTCATCGAGTTCGATAAGACTGATCATCGATATTGTTCCGATAACCACAGCGGTCATCCCCACCATTAACATTTTCTGGCGCTTGATGACAAAATCACCAAACCATTCCATAGCTGTTGTCCGACCTTCAATAGCAGGTTTAACCCGGAAGGGCACAATCGCCATGAATGCAGGAAGAAACGCGATTGATAATATCCAGGCAGCTATAACACCCATTGCCGAAATATTACCTAAATCGTGAAAAGGGGGAGCATCTGAAAAATTGAGGCTGAGAAAGCCGATGACTGTTGTCAAGCTGGTCAGGAACACGGGTTGCATATTCACGCGCAGACTTTCAATCAAGGCCTCATGCCGTGATTTTCCGTGACGCATCTCGTGAAAGGCTGACACCAGGATATGCACACAGTCCGCGATCGCTATTGTCAGGATAATGGTCGGCGCCATTGCAGAAGGCGGCGTTAGTTTAACACCGGAATAACCGGCAAATCCCATGGCAACGACAGTGGACAAAATGGTAACCAGCAGGGTGACTGTTGTCCCCCAGAATGACCTTAGAAAGCCAATCAAAGCGACGATGATAATGCCGAACATAAGAGGAGTGAGTGTACTCATATCCTTTATGGACGCACGAGGGAACGCGTTGCTTAAGGGCCCTAGACCAGTTATTGCACCTTCCAGGCCCGAATGTTGCTCAAGAACTTCCTCAAGTAATTTCTCTGCAAATTCAACGGAGCGAACAACGGCATCCGGGTCATTTTCCGGTAATTGCAGGGTTATCTGGATACCGGTTGTTCGGCTATCCTCCGAAATCAAGCGTTTCGCTAGAGCAGGTTCCGTCTGGGCGATCCGTTCAATTTTTTGCAGATCCTGCTCAGTAAGTTGGTCCGGAAACTCGACCAGATCGCCGACAGTGAGGTCATCCTCCTCTGCTTCCGTATGCTGAAAGTTGGAAAGAGAATCCACACGGATGGAATAGGGTATTTTCCAGGATACAGCAGTCAGATCTTTAATCACCTTCATCCATTCTGCTGTAAAAATCTTGCCATCCTTTGCCTTCAAG
>JAESPT010000096.1 GCA_016765515.1 Sneathiella sp.
ATCTTAAAACTCCCCGACGCCATACTCCCCGAAGGAATTTCCAGGCGTCATCATAAAGCACCGGCTTCCTCTGAGTTTAATGTTGTCCAAGGTGATTTTGGCCATCGACCTGCGATCGGCTCTACCAGTGATGGTTCCGTCTCAGATCATGTTCCAGATGCAGCTGTCTCGCTTCCACTTTATGGAAAAATTGCTGCGGGTACTGCCATTGAAGCCCTCAGTGACCCGACAAGCTATATTGATATTCCACCATCAATGTTATCCAGAGGCACACATTTCTGCTTGGAAGTTGCCGGCGATTCTATGATTGATGCGGGCATCCACGACGGTGATACTGTTCTTATTCGAGAAAGTAAAACCGCAGAAAACGGAGCGATTGTCGTTGCTTTGGTCGATGATGAGGAAGTCACTCTCAAGCGTTTGCACCGTAAAGGAAATACTGTTGCCCTTGAAGCGGCAAATCCGAATTATGAAACGCGTATATTTGGCCCTGACCGGATTAAGGTACAGGGACAACTTGTTGGTCTTTTCAGAAAATACTAATCCCTATCACAGCTGCAAAAATTATTTTAGGATTCTATCTTGATAGCGTAAGGGTACCCAGGGCCGTGTTCCCCGCAGAGAATTAACCGTGTCAATACGGATGTTCCCTTCTTCTTCAAAATACAAGGCATGGGTTCCGGACCGCCATAGGTCAAACCTATCAATGATGTACGTCGGAAACGGGCACGGGTGATTTACCGGTTCTGAACTGAGCAAGACGTGTGCTCTTTCGCAGTCCATTCCTGACGCCATCCAGTTTTCAGCAAAGGCGATGATATAAGGTTTCCTTGTATAAACGCATCCCACCAGGTCGCATTTTATCAATGACGTTGTGTTTGCGTAGGGTGTTATTTTCCGAAATTCTGATCTGCCATACAGAAGTTGCCACTTTTTCCGTTCAAATCTGTCCCTCCGCATTGTTGAAACAAATATCTCCTCTGCTGAATTATGGATCAAAAACAAGTTCCCTGATTGAGAAAATAGAATATCCGGCGGGGAATAAAGCCACAGCCCAGGAAGGGCCGCTGCCAAAATAACAAGACCTCCCCACTTTAGGCGGTTCCGCCATATGAGGAACCACAGAACAGCAAGAACTAATCCAATTAGGACCGATTCAGGATAAGTTCCTAGCTGCAGACTTGCATTGGGTAGAGAAGAGACGACATGAGCAATTTTCAATATCATCTCAATCCCCGCCCCTGCCAAATCCAGTGCAATTGAAGTCTCAAAGACGGGCATCAGGAGAAACGCGACAAGGGTCCAGGGCATAACCCAAAAGCCCATAAGAGGAACTGCAATAAGATTGGCAAGAAGACCTAGTAGAGCAAATTGTCCAAAGTGAAAGATAGCAAAAGGCGCTGTAGCCGCTGAAGCGATAAGAGATGTGAACACCACACCGGCAAGGTACAGGATTATCCGTTTAACAAAATTTGCATTTTGCATAGAAGACAACAGGCGAACCCCAAACCGTTCATAGACTGCAATGAGACAAAAGACAGCGGCAAAGGACATTTGAAAGCTGGCGGTTAGCAAGCTCTCCGGTAGGAACAAAAGGATCAAAAGGGCAGCAAGCGCGATATTTCGCAGGGACAATGCGGTTCGATCAAAGCAAACAGCAATAAAAACCATAGAAATCATCAAATAAGCTCTTAATGCGGATACGGACATACCACTGACAAGCAAATATCCGGTCAACCCCATTAACGCTATAACAGCAGCCCATTTCTTTATGGGATATGTCAAAGCCACTCGCGGCCAGCAACTCGCAAGCAGCCGGACTGCGAAAAATATCAGGCCTCCAACCATTCCCATATGTAATCCGGAAATGGCTAAAAGATGAGCGAGGCCAGACTGTCGCATTTCTTGAATCTGTTTCTTACTCAAAGCTTGCCTATCACCGGACATAATCGCAATGGAAAAACCGGCTGTATCGGCTGGCGCATTTTGACTTACGTAAGTATTTACCAGGTCCCGTAATTTTGCAGACAAGTGATTAATTTGGAATTCATTACCCTTTATCTCATTCACGATCAGCACCGGACTGATACTATAACCGACGGCACCAATTTTTTTGAAATAGGAATCTCGCTGAAAGTCATAGGCACCTGGATAGGCCGGAGGCGGCGGCGGCAAGAGCACCGCTTTCAAGGACACGAGTTGTCCCGGTTTGATATGTGAAATATCTGAGCGAATGGTCAGCCGTATCTTTGAAAGCTTCGGTAAACCCTCTCTTTCAAAGGAAAGATTAGTAAGGATCAATCGTTTTTTCTTTAAACCGGCACTTTTCTCTATGACCAGTCCAGAGAGTTCAGTAAATGATTTTTTCTGTAAAACGGGTGCAGCTACACTTAACTCCCGGATCAATCCCGCGTTAAATCCAAGACTGACGATCAGGCTCACCAGAACAGGGGTAAAGAGAAACTGCTGGTTTCTGATGGCCGGAAGGAAAAATAATACCCCTATCAAGACAGTATATCCTAAGGCGGTAATGTCCGGTTGCCACGTCAGGCCGAAAAATACGGATACGCCTATGCCGAAAAGAACAGGGCTCCACAGGAACCATCGGCTCCTTTCCTCCATGACTTGTATAAAAAGCCACTTTATAACGGTATACTCAGAAACCATACGTGGTCTTCCCCAACGCAGACTTGCTCATTTTGCGAACAACGAGTAAAAACACCTTTAAACTCTAAACTTCACGCCATTTTAAACCTATAATTGAATAGGATGTAAAGTAAATAACCATGACCGTTATTACGAGATTTGCGCCCTCCCCAACCGGTTTCCTTCATATCGGTGGTGCCAGAACAGCACTTTTCAATTGGCTTTATGCGCGCCACAACAAGGGTAAGTTTTTGCTTCGCATTGAAGATACCGATAGAGAACGGTCAACAGATGAAGCAATTGAAGCCATTCTCGAAGGCATGAAGTGGATGGGCCTTGATTGGGATGGCGACCCGACCTACCAGTTTTCCAATAGAGAACGTCATGCACAGGTTGCCAATCAACTTCTGGAGCAGGGAAAAGCCTATCACTGTTATGCTTCCAAGGAAGAATTAACGGAAATGCGGGAGACGGCTCGCGCTGAAGGGCGCGCGCCGGGCTATGATGGACGGTGGAGAGATCGCGATCCCGCAGAAGCCCCTGAAGGTGTTCCGCCCGTTGTTCGCTTTAAATCACCCAACGAGGGAAATACGGTTATTCACGATGCTGTACAGGGAGACGTGACCATCGCCAATGCGCAGCTTGATGATCTCATTCTGCTGCGTGCCGATGGAACACCTACATACATGCTCTCGGTTATTGTTGATGATCATGATATGGGAGTCACCAATATTATTCGCGGTGATGACCATCTGACAAATGCCGCGCGGCAGCTTCAATTATACGACGCTCTCGGTTGGGATGCACCGGAAATGTCCCATATTCCGCTCATTCACGGTTCAGATGGCGCCAAACTTTCTAAAAGACATGGCGCACTGGGTGTGGAGGCATATCGGGATATGGGTTACCTGCCCGAAGCCATGCGAAATTATTTACTGCGTCTTGGCTGGTCTCATGGCGATGATGAAATCATTTCCACAGAACAGGCCATTGAATGGTTTAATCTGGAAAATATCGGCAAATCTGCGTCCCGATTTGACTTCACCAAGCTGGAAAACCTCAACGGAACCTATATTCGTGAGGCTGATGATAAATATTTAACATCTCTGATTGTCCCGCTTTTAGCAGAGAAAACTGGCGTTTCAGTAACATCCCATCACGTTACTATGATTGAAAAAGCCATGAACGGCTTGAAAGAAAGAGCAAAATCAGTATTATCCCTCGCAGACAGTTCGATTTTCTTAATAACAGAACGCCCTTTATCTCTGGATGAAAAGGCCAAGAAATTGCTTACAGCCGATGCGAGCGCTATATTAGTTCGATTAGCTGACAAGTTGGAAGTTCTTGTTTCCTGGGAAAAAGAGGGAATAGAGGCTGTCGTCCGCGAAAGTGCCGAAAGCGAAGAATTAAAATTGGGGAAAATTGCGCAACCACTTCGCGCAGCTTTGACAGGAACTACCGTGTCACCCGGAATTTTTGATGTTCTCGAAATTCTTGGAAAAGAAGAGGCTCTTGGTCGGATAAGAGACGCAGCGGAATCATAAATTTTGCTGGCGGAGAATTCATTTCCGCAAGTTTCGCCCATATAAAAAATTGAATACTGTTCCAACCGGAACAAAGTAAACCTTAAGCCAATTCCTGTTGGCTGATAAATAAAGGGAAAAGATTTGATGAGTGGCTCAAAAGAAAACGGAACTGTTAGTTTTACTGAAGAGAACAGTGCACCGGTAAGCCTTCCATTAATCAGCGGCAGCGTTGGTCCGAAAGTAATCGACATTCGAAAGCTCTATGCTCAAACAGGTCATTTTACATATGATCCTGGCTTTACATCAACAGCTTCATGTGATTCTGCAATCACCTATATTGACGGTGACGAAGGAATTTTGATGCATCGGGGCTATAAAATTGAAGAACTGGCATCCGACAGCGACTTTATGGAAGTCTGTTTCCTTCTCCTCAAAGGTGAATTGCCAAATGCCGAGGAAAAAGCCAAATTCTCTCACGATATTACCTACCACACCATGTTACACGAACAGCTGATCCAGTTGTTCCGCGGATTCCGCCGGGATGCCCATCCAATGGCTATTATGGTGGGTGTTGTCGGCGCCCTTTCTGCCTTTTATCATGACAGTACGGATATCAACGATCCGCACCAGAGAATGGTCGCCAGCTATCGCTTGATCGCTAAAATGCCGACCATTGCTGCAATGGCCTATAAGTATTCCGTTGGCCAACCTTTTATCTACCCAAACAATGAGTTGTCCTACGCAGAAAACTTCCTGCATATGACATTCAGTGTTCCCGCTGAAAATTACAAAATGTCGCCTGTAATAGCACGGGCCATGGATCGTATTTTCATCCTTCATGCAGATCATGAGCAAAATGCATCACATCAACTGTGCGGCTGGCTGGCTCATCAGGAGCTAACCCATTTGCCTGTATCGCAGCCGGGATCGCCTGTTTGTGGGGACCGGCTCATGGCGGTGCCAATGAAGCCGTTCTGGAAATGTTGGCGGAAATTGGAACCGTGGACCGGGTTCAGGAATATATTGCCAAGGCAAAAGACAAGAGCGATCCTTTCCGTCTGATGGGATTTGGTCATCGTGTTTATAAAAACTACGACCCACGCGCCAAAGTCATGCAGGAAACATGTTATGAAGTTCTTGATCATTTGGGCATCAAAGATGAGCCAATGCTGAAACTTGCTATGGAGCTTGAGCGGATTGCTCTTGAGGACGAATACTTCATTGAGAAGAAACTCTTCCCCAATGTTGACTTCTATTCAGGAATTATCTTGAAAGCCCTCGGTTTCCCAACCAGCATGTTCACCGTTCTCTTTGCTCTTGCCCGGACTGTCGGCTGGGTTGCTCAGTGGAATGAAATGATGGAAGATCCAGGACAGAAAATCGGTCGTCCTCGCCAGCTATATACTGGCCCGTCAGAACGTCCTTTTGTTCCAATTAACAAGCGCTGATACAGTGCTAGATCCGCGCCATACGACCAAAAAGGTTGTCCTGTCCTCAGTTTCGGCTGAGGGCAACAGG
>JAESPT010000097.1 GCA_016765515.1 Sneathiella sp.
CTGGACCTGCTGAGAAGGGTATCAATCCACCCAACTGTCCAGCAAGACCGCCCACTGCAGAGCCAATTTGTGGTTGACCAAGGGCACCACCAATTACTTGACCGGCAATAGGTGCTACAGTTTTAAAGATATCCCCAAAGAGGCCTTGTGGTGCCAATTGAGGATGCGTCAGCAATGGTGGATAGCCCGGTACAGGAGCGGCGAACTGGCCTGGACCTGCTGAGAAGGGTATCAATCCACCCAATTGACCCGCCAGGTTACCAATTGATGAGCCAAGCTGTTGATGACCTAAAGCGCCACCGATAGTTGATCCGAGAACTGGGGCTACTTTACTGAAAATATCGCCAAACAGACCTTGTGGGGCCAATTGAGGATGCGTCAGCAATGGTGGATAGCCCGGTACAGGAACGGCGAGTTGGCCAGGGCCTGCTGAGAAGGGGAGTAAACTACCAATTTGACCGGCTACATTACCGATAGATGCACCAAGTTGTTGATTTCCAAATGCGCTACCAATTGCAGACCCTGCCACTGGGGCTACTTTACTGAAGATATCGCCAAACAGACCTTGTGGTGCAAGTTGAGTTTGTGGTGCTACCCCGATGGGGAACGGTGGTTGAACAACTGGGCCAAATGGGAAGGGTGTAGGGGGAATCCATGGAGGGAAGCCTGGTGTAGGTCCGGCTGAGAATGGAATTAATCCACCCAATTGTCCAGCAAGACCGCCCACGGCAGATCCAATTTGTGGTTGACCGAGGGCGCCACCAATTACCTGACCGGCAATCGGTGCAACGGCACCAAGAATATCGCCAAACAACCCTTGTGGGGCAAATCCCTGCGGAGCGTAGCCGTATGGTATTGTTGGGGGTAACATCGGTTGAACAGCTGTGTGTCCCATTGTAGGTCCAGCTGAAAATGGTATCAGACCGCCTAATTGACCGGCAGCTTGTCCAATTGCCGTTCCAATTTGTGGTTGTCCGATTGCGCCACCAATTACCTGCCCGGCAATTGGAGCCACGGCCCCAAGAATGTCACCAAATATCCCTTGTGGAGCCAATTGCGCCACAGGTACTGGCTGATTTGGATAATAAGCATTTGCATACGGGTTGATCATTTTCATCCCCTTATAAAAGGTTTTAAAGTTTTGATTTTTATGATCCCGAATTTTCTACGGAAATTCGACATCGCTACGAAAAAATACTACGCAATAACAAATACTTACGTTTGTTCACGGCGCATGGGCGGCTTGATGGCACAGTTGATTTTTCCCGTAAAAATCAGGCCAATCCACACGTCAACGAACAAGGAAAATATGATTAAAAACAGTAAATAGTTGAGTACTATAACGGGTTCATTCACATATATTAGTGAATTGCACTATTGAAAATTCAATTTATATAATGAACCCCTGTATTAGGATTATGTAATAACATAGAAACTGGATTGGGCTATAGAAATCTCACAAAAAAAAGATTTGGCGGTAAAATTTTGTTAGATTATTCGATATATCTAGCGGTAGGTTGAATTAGTATTTTCTTATATTGCGTTTGTAATAAATTGGCCTGTAATTTTTGTTAAGAAATGGAATTTCAAGGCGATGGTTTACGAATCGTACCGGTTTATGGGAAGACGTAAATTTAGCGTGATCGTCCTCTACTTTTTTGAACAACAGGTATTAAATTTTTACCTTTTTTCCTAACCCACAGAAATCAATTTTCCAAGAAAAAAGACAATGAGGGTAGTCATCTTCCGCCATCACCATAGCGGTCAGTGAGGACACCGATAATATGGGTGATATTTCCCTCCTTATCGGCCACCGGACAATCAACGGATTCAAATTTAATATGCTCTCGACCGAGTAAACTAAAATCTCCGAAACAGCGGCATGCTTTTCGGTGGGTGATGAGATCACTTAGATAAGAGGCAAAAATCTTGTCTTCATAGATAGGGCTGTCTATTGAGAGAGTGTGCGTGGCAAGTGACCGCCCAACTAATCTAACCACATGCTCACCGTTCAAACGATAAAGAAACTTTGTCGGACTGAGGACTTCCATCACATATATATAGGGAGGGAGTGATCTGTGTTCGACAATATCGAAATCAGCGCGGGCTGGTAGATTGGGTTGATAACTTCTCCACCATTGGTAAAGTGCCTTGGTTTGAACGGTTTCCAAGTCATTTTCATCAAAATCTAGTTGGCGTTCTATATGACTAAAGTTATCTGAACGTTTTTTACTGTCTCCAAAACTAAACATCATACTTCCATACTATATGGCGCAGGCCACTCATTCGTTAAAATTATCATCAATTAAACTATCACAGCTTACTGTTTCTATGCCCACGAACACTTTGGGCTTCGATAAAAATTCGCTTAATTTCTGGATATTCGGATTTAATCTCTTTTTCAAGGGCTGAAATGCTTTTCTCCACATCTGCTGCACTGAGATTATCTGAAAAATCCACACTTAGGTTGAGCAAGATGTCTTCTGGACCCATATGCATTGTCAGAACTTCGTTGATCGCAATAATCCCTTTATTCATCCCAATTTTACTTTCGATACCCTCAATGATTTCCGGGGAGGCGCTTTCTCCGATTAATAATCCCTTGCATTCGATAGACAGAATGATAGCGACGGCGGCAAGCAAACAGCCAATAAGAAGAGACGCAACGCCGTCCAGGATTGGCATTTGCAGGATTTGCGCGAGGAAGATCGAAACAATGGCGATTAGCAAGCCTAACATCGCCGCCGTATCTTCCAAAAGAACCGTGAATATGGTTGGATCTTTGCTCCGTTTTATGGCGGCCCAGAGAGAACTGTCTCCGATCGACTTTCTAAATTCCCGATAGGCAACAGACCAGGCCCAGCCTTCAAAAAGCATGCTAAGTCCGAGGATGACATAGTTCCACGTTGGATCTCCTATGGGGGACGGTTTTTGGACGGCATGCAGACCTTCGTAAAAAGAGATCCCGGCACCAAGGGCAAAAATCAGGATTGCCACCATGAAGGACCAAAAATACACTTCCATTCCATAACCGAAAGGGTGAAGTTTATCGGGTCCCTTTTTGGATCGATTGAGCCCGTGAAGCATGAGCACCTGGTTGCCTGTATCAACAAGGGAGTGAACCCCTTCACTTAACATGGCAGAGCT
Source organism: Sneathiella sp. (assembly GCA_016765515.1). Taxonomy (GTDB): domain Bacteria; phylum Pseudomonadota; class Alphaproteobacteria; order Sneathiellales; family Sneathiellaceae; genus Sneathiella. Next base: position 3,148 of record JAESPT010000097.1, read on the forward strand.
TCCGGTAAAAATGGCGCCGGCAAATTTAGAAACGGCAATAAGAGCGTTTCCTGCCAAGGCGGCATAGATGACTTTCTTGGATCCACTGGCCACGTTTTATCTCTCCTGCCCTTATTGGGAGTTGGGTGAATTTTCCGCAAAAGTAGTGCTTTGCTTGTCAAATAGCAAATCTCCCGTATGGTTTGTGCAAACCTTGGCGGCTTGTCCAATTGAGCATTGCCGCACAAAAGAAACTGACTTAAACTCGCGCCTCTTTCGCCTTACTTTCTCCGGAGATACTTTATGTTAAACACCACAGACAATCCGCTGAACCTAAAAGATCCCGGCTTGTTTCAGCAAAAAGGATTGATCAACGGACAATGGTGTGATGCTGACAATGGTAAGACCATTGATGTAATCAATCCGGCAACGGGCGAAAAAATAGGGACAGTCCCGGAAATGGGAGAGGCGGAAACACGGCGCGCCATTGCTGCTGCAAAAGCGGCTATGCCTGAATGGGCCGGAAAGACGGCTAAAGAGCGCGCGAATATTTTGCGTAAATGGCATGACCTTATGCTGGATAATACCGATGACCTTGCCCGCCTGATGACCATTGAAATGGGGAAGCCGATTGCGGAAGCCAAAGGCGAGGTGGCTTATGCAGCGTCATTCATCGAATGGTTTGCCGAAGAAGGTAAGCGGATTTATGGGGATACAATCCCTGAACATCAAAGTGATAAACGCATTTTTGTCTTGAAGCAGCCCATCGGTGTCACTGTGGCGATCACGCCGTGGAATTTCCCGGTTGCCATGATCACCCGAAAAGCGGCGCCTGCTCTGGCCGCAGGCTGTCCCATGGTGATCAAACCTTCTGAACTCACTCCCTATTCTGCCTTCGCCATGGCGGTTCTTGCCGAGCGGGCCGGAATTCCCAAAGGAATTTTGGGCGTAGTAACCGGTGTTCCGCAAGATATTGGCCGGGAAATGACCAGCAATACAGATGTAGCTAAGCTGACTTTTACGGGATCAACGGCAACAGGCAAACTGCTGATGGAACAATGTGCCCGCACGGTTAAGAGAACATCCATGGAACTTGGTGGAAATGCTCCCTTTATCGTTTTTGATGATGCGGATATGGATGATGCCGTTGAGGCGGCGCTTGCATCAAAATATCGAAATGCAGGACAAACCTGTGTGTGTGCCAACCGTCTCTATATTCAGGAAGGGGTCTATGACGAGTTTGCTGATCGCCTTGCTGAAAAAGTAAAAGCAATGAAAGTCGGGAATGGGTTAGAGGAGGGTGTGACCCAGGGACCTCTTATCACGCAAGCTGCCGTCCAAAAAGTTGAAGAACATATTGCCGATGCTGTGTCCAAGGGCGCAGAAGTTATGATTGGTGGGAGCCGGCATGAACTTGGTCAGACATTCTTCGAACCAACCATCTTGAAGAATGCAACAAGAGACATGAAGGTGGCCCGGGAAGAAACCTTTGGTCCCATGGCTCCCTTGTTCAAGTTTAAAGATGAAGCGGAAGTGATCGCGCTTGCCAATGATACCGAATTTGGCTTGGCAGCCTATCTGTGTGCCCGGGATGTCGGTCGTATCTGGCGGGTGACCGAGGCGCTTGAATATGGCATCGTCGGCGTCAATACAGGGATTATTTCCACGGAAGTCGCCCCCTTCGGCGGTGTAAAACAATCCGGTATCGGCCGGGAAGGTTCAAAATACGGAATTGATGACTATCTAGAGATTAAATACATGTGTCTGGGTGGTCTGGACAAGTAAATCGGGCGCGCGAATTTTTATTTGAGGATAGTTTATTGACATACGATTATGATCTTTTTGTCATTGGTGCCGGATCCGGCGGCGTTCGGGCGTCACGGATTTCATCGTCTTTTGGAGCAAAGGTTGCCATTGCAGAAGAATATCGCGTCGGCGGTACCTGTGTAATCCGGGGCTGCGTTCCTAAAAAGCTGTTTGTCTATGCAAGTCACTTTTCTGATGATTTTGAAGATGCGAAGAATTTTGGCTGGACCGTTCCAAAGGCCAAACATGACTGGAAAACACTTATCCGCAATAAAGATACGGAAATTGATCGTCTGAACGGAATCTATTATACGATTTTGGAGAACAATAACGTTGAATTGTTTGAGGCGAGGGCGGAAATCCTGGATAAAAATACAGTTAAGGTTGGAGATAAGACCTTTACTGCAAAGTATATTCTGATCGCCACTGGCGGAATACCTATCATGCCGGATGTTCCGGGTATTGAGCATGCAATTTCCTCCAACGAGGCATTTTATCTGGAAGAGATGCCAAAGCGGGTTGTTATTGTCGGCGGCGGTTACATTGCTGTTGAATTTGCCGGCATCTTCAATGGACTTGGCGCGGATGTCATTCAGCTTTATCGGGGCGAGCAGATCTTGCGAGGCTTTGATCATCACGTCCAAGCCATGGTCGCTCAGGAAATCACCAAGAAAGGTGTTGATCTTCGGGTGCGCTCCAATCCTGCGAAAATCGAAAAGACCGCAAATGGTTTGTTGGTGACCCTGGAAGATGGTTCTACGATCGAGACAGATGCCGTGATGTATGCGACGGGTCGCCGACCGAATACTGAAGGTATGGGACTTGAAAAAGTGGGCGTTGAGCTGAAAGCCAACGGTGCGGTAATAGTTGATGAACTTTCCAAGACATCAGTCGATAATATTTACGCAGTTGGGGATGTAACGGACCGGATCGCGTTGACGCCGGTTGCAATTCACGAGGGCATGGCCTTTGCTGAAACGGTGTTTGCCAATAAACCTCGGGCTTTTAAGCACAGTGATGTACCGTCCGCAGTCTTCTCTCAGCCCCCTGTGGGATCTGTGGGATTAACGGAAGCTGAAGCCCGGGCTGAATATGGCGACGTGGATATCTATAAATCTGAATTCAGACCCATGAAGCAAACCCTGACATTGGGCAGCGAGCGGGCGATGGTGAAACTGATTGTAGAGCCGACATCAGATCGGGTCTTAGGTGTTCATATTGTCGGGGCGGATGCCGGTGAAATCATTCAGGGTATCGGTATTGCCCTTAAATGCGGCGCAACAAAGGAACAGTTCGACGCCACGGTTGGTGTTCATCCGACTTTGGCCGAGGAAATTGTGACAATGCGAGAAAAATACACCGGCGAATAATTCACAAACGCAGTTTTCGTTCAATAGGCACTGGTTTTTTGAACGAAAACTGCTCATTTCAATAGAAAATCGTTTGTTAAGCATTGCTTTGCAATCAAAAGAATGTAGAAATTACTGTCTGCATGTTGCAGTGCGAATACTTGTTTAGGGAATAGAAGAATGTCAAAGCTATGGACACCTGAGAGTTGGAGAGAAAAACCAATCCGCCAGGTGCCGACTTATCGGGATGCGGATGTCTTAAAATCAGTGGAAAAAGATTTAGGTAACTTTCCGCCGCTGGTTTTTGCCGGTGAAGCCCGTCTTTTAAAAAAGAAACTGGCTGCTGTATCCGAAGGCCGTGGTTTTCTGCTTCAGGGCGGTGACTGCGCGGAGAGTTTTGCTGAATTTCACCCAAACAATATTCGCGATACGTTTAAAGTATTGTTGCAGATGGCTGTCGTCCTTACGTATGGCGCCAACCGTCCTGTTGTAAAAGTTGGTCGTCTCGCCGGTCAGTTCGCAAAACCACGTTCTGCTGATATGGAAACTGTGGATGGTGTGGAACTCCCAAGCTATCGCGGTGATATCATCAACGGTTTCGAATTCACTGAGGACGCGCGCATTCCTGATCCAAAACGGATGTTGACGGCGTACTCTCAAGCGGCGTCTACCTTGAACTTGCTTCGTGCTTTTTCACAAGGCGGTTATGCTGACCTGCATCAGGTTCATCAGTGGAATATGGGCTTTGTCGCGAGCCGCCCACAGGGTGAACGTTACAAGGAAATGGCCAACCGCATCCAGGATTCATTAGCTTTCATGGAAGCGTGC
>JAESPT010000098.1 GCA_016765515.1 Sneathiella sp.
AAGAATTGCCGTTTTACAAAATGAAAGCTATCGAGATTTAGGCGAGTGGCAACGGCCGGGCTCGCTGCCAGCACCATAACGGCACCTGCTGCGAGCAACAGCCCCACAGCAACCAACGTCCAGCGGTCTACTGTCCACCACCAACGCCCAACAACCGATCGATCCAGACGCGTGAAAGTTGTCATCGGTTCTCCCCTCTGACGAAATCGCGAAAGGCATCCCCGCGTGCTTCAAAACTTGAAAACTGGTCAAAGCTTGCAGCGGCAGGAGACAGCAAAATAGTCGCGTCTCCTCCGGCTATTTTTGCCGCTTTCATTGCTTTTGATGTTGCAACGGAGAGATCGTGGCATTTGGTAAAGAACACGTGTCCCTTTAACGTTTCTGCAAAGGGATCCTCGGCTTCACCAATCAAATAGACATGTTTGATTTTTGAAAAATGGGGAGACAGCGCCTCGATACCACCTGCTTTAGGAATTCCGCCGCAAATCCAATAGATATTGTCAAATGTGGCAAGTGCCTTTTCTGCAGCTTCTGCGTTGGTCGCCTTGGAATCATTAATGATGCGAACACCATCTTTGATGCTTACCAACTCCATTCTGTGGGCAAGACCTTCAAACGAAGTGAGCCCTTTCTCTATTTCCTCATCCGAAAGGCCCAAAGCACGGGTTACAGCAACAGCTGCTGCTGCATTTTGCCAATTGTGACGGCCTCGTAATCCTTCAACTTTGTTAATATCCAGTGTCCACAAATGGCCCTGTTGCGAGCAATCCTTTAGGACGCCCTCCATGGCACTGACACCGTTTTCAATTTCTTTTTCAACAGAAATAGGAATGATCCTTTGCCGACCATTTTCAGTCAAACGGCACGCCATTTCATAACAAATTGGATCATCGTGGTTGAGAATAGCCACACCGCTTTTCTCCTGGTTCTGGAAAATGCGCTCTTTTGCAGATGTATATCCAGCCATATCACCATGTCGATCGAGATGATCAGGTGTAACGTTTAGGATCAAGGCTATATCAGCCTGCCAGGAAGGCGTTAAATCCAGCTGGTATGATGACAGTTCTAAAACATATGTGCCATCATCACCAAGCTGCGGCAAATCCATAACCGGTGTTCCAATATTACCGCCAATGGCTGTTTCTCTGTCATTCACCGACAATATGTGGCTCACCAGGGCACTCGTTGTTGATTTTCCATTAGTTCCGGTAATTCCAACAATCTTACCTGCTGTTTTTTCTGCCAAGAAAATCTCGATATCACCGACGATCTCTGTGCTCGTCTCTTTTGCTTTTTTTACAATCGGGTGAGGCTTAGGATGGGTCAAAGGCACACCGGGACTTAAGACAAGAAAATCCGCGCCCTCCCATTCACTGTGGATCATATCCTTCACAATCAAACCAGCAGCCTTTGCATCCAACTGGCGATCTTTATTGTCATCCCAAGCAATAACCCGTGCGTTTCCATCATGCAGTTGCTTAGCCGTAGCAAATCCGCTTTTGCCAAGGCCGAAGACGGCAATTTCTTTATTTTGGAAAACACGAACCTTCATTATTACTTATCTCAATTTTAGGGATGCCAACCCGACCAATGCCAGAATGACGGCAATGATCCAGAACCGGATGACAATTGTCGGTTCAGCCCAACCTTTTTGCTCAAAATGATGATGTAGGGGCGCCATTCGAAAAACACGTTTGCCTGTGAGTTTAAAGGAGGCGACTTGTACAATGACCGACACTGTCTCAAGGACGAACAATCCACCGATAATTGCCAGAGTGATTTCATGCTTTGTAACAACGCTAATAGACCCCAGAGCACCGCCCATGGCCAGAAAACCCGTATCCCCATGAACACCATGGCGGGCGGCGCATTGATCCAGAGAAATCCGAGGCTGGCACCGATCAACGCGCCGCAGAAGACTAGAAGTTCACCTGCACCGGGGACAGCCTGGATTTGAAGATACTCAGCAAAGACATTATTGCCGACCAAGTAAGCGATAAGGCCGAAAGAGGCTCCGGCAATCATAACAGGCACAATCGCAAGTCCATCCAGTCCATCTGTTAAATTCACAGAGTTTGACGCACCCACCATGACCAGTATGCCAAAGGGTATATAAAACCACCCCAGATCAAGCAGAACATTTTTCAAGAAAGGGATTGTAAGCCCAGTGGCAATTTCAGGATTGGCGGTTTTTACGATCCACAAGGTTGCCAGAAGTGCTATGGAAATTTCCATAAGAAGTTTAAGTTTTCCGGGAACTCCGCGCGTATTGTGGCGACTGACTTTTAATAGTCATCAACAAAACCAATGGCACCGAAACCAAGGGTCACCAACAAAACAGACCAAACATAGGCGTTGGTTAAATCCGCCCACAATATAGTTCCAGATCCAAGGGCGAGCAGGATCAGGAATCCTCCCATGGTTGGTGTACCTTGTTTGGTAATAATATGCGATTGAGGGCCATCATCGCGAATGGGTTGCCCACGATGCTGTTTGCTTTTTAACCATTTGATAACAACCGGCCCGAATATAAAGCTGATCAGAAGTGCCGTCATAATTGCGCCTCCCGTCCGGAAGGTCAAATATCGGAAAAGATTAAATATTGCAAAATCATCTGCAAGCGGAAAAAGAAGATTATACAACATACGCTACACTCCCACCCTATCGCTGTCTGACATTTTGTCAGAAGCGGCTTTTAAGGCGTCCAGAACTACTTTCATTTTACTTCCTAACGACCCTTTAATCAGAATTATATCTCCGTCGCGAATAACAGCGAGCAGGGGTTGCACAAGCTCACTTGAACCGGTTGCATATCCACCGTTTAGATCGTCTGGGAGAGCATCTGATAAATGACGCATATTAGGACCGGCAGCATATACCATATCAATGCTGTTAGCGGTAATATCATTTACAAGATTTGCGTGAATTTCGGGGGACGTATCCCCCAATTCAAGCATATCACCCAACACAGCAATTCTGCGCCCAGATTTTTCAGGCTTCATTTGCCCTAAAACCTTGAATGCCGCCTGCATCGCAACAGGACTGGCGTTATAACTCTCGTCAATCACCGTGAACCTTTTTCCATCATGCATTAACTTGATAATGGCCCCTCTGCCTGACGGGGCAGACAAAGTGGATAAAGAAATACACGCTTTTTGAAGGTCGGCATCAATTTCGCTCACAGCACCTAGGATTGGGAGAACGTTTTGCGCCCAGTGACGTCCCGGAATGGACAATGTAAAGGACAGAGACTGTCCAAAAATTGTGGCAGAAATTTCACTCGAATTAGGCTTTAATTCGACATTATCAAGATGAATATTGGCATCTTGCTGCTCACCGAATACCGCTACGCGATTAATCCCAGCTTTTTTTGCCAGAGCGTTCAACATCTCACAATGTTCATTATCACCATTAAGAAGGGCGAGACCGTTCACCTTTAATCCTTCGAAAATTTCAGCCTTGGCTCGGGCAATATCCTCTGTACTGCTAAAAAACTCCAGATGAGCAGCGGCGACTGTCGTTATAATCGCAACATGTGGCTCAACCATTTTTGAAAGTGGGCCCAGTTCCCCCGCATGGTTCATACCCAGCTCAAATATAGCGTAGTCGGTATCTTTGGGCATACGAGACAAGGATAAAGGGACACCCCAGTGATTATTGAAACTCCCAACGCTGTAATGTGTTTTTCCTTGAGGCGACAAGATATGAGCCAGAGTCTCCTTCGTGCCCGTTTTCCCCACACTGCCCGTCACGGCAATAACTTTGGCGGAACATCTTTTCCGTGCGGTCCTTCCCAAGGCTTCCATTGCGTGTAATGTATCGCTCACAACAATCAATTTTCTTTTGTCGGCGACATCTTCTGGAATGCGACTAACAATTGCCGCGACCGCCCCGCTTTCAAGGGCTTTAGCGACATAATCATGACCATCGTTATTTGGACCGACAATAGCTATAAAGAGATCACCCTCGACCACTGAACGATTATCTATGGCGACGCCATTTGCAGACCATTCAGTATTTTCACAATGGCCATTTGTCGCCTGGACAATATCAGCTGCCGTCCATAAAGGGTTGTTAACCATCACGCCCCTCCAACTGTACTGCAATCTCCCGAGCTACGTCCTTATCATTAAATGGCATTACTTTATCGCCAATGATCTGACCACTCTCATGCCCTTTGCCAGCAATGAGAACGACGTCTCCAACATTTGCCGCTTTCATAGCCATTTCAATGGCACACTTGCGATCGCCGACTTCAGTGGCGTGAGGACAGCCGGCCATAATATCTTTGCGAATATCTGCCGGTGTTTCAGTTCTAGGATTGTCATCGGTAACGTATACAGAATCCGCAAGTGTCGCTGCGATTTTGCCCATCTGCGGGCGTTTACCTTTGTCCCGATCACCGCCGCAGCCAATCACTGCATGAATTTTACCCGCCACGTGAGGCCTCAATGACGTCAGCACAGTTTCAAGGGCGTTGGGAGTATGAGCAAAATCCACATAGACTGAGGCGCCTGATGGCAGGTTTACAACCTGCTCCATTCTGCCTGGAACACTTTCAATATTGGCCAGTCCTTCAATCGCGGCCTCTGCGCTCGCACCGCAGGCAACGACGATTCCAACAGCACAGAGAATATTCATAGCTTGAAATTCACCGGCTACCGCCAACTCAAGAGAATAAGCCTTTCCGTAGATTTCCACATCTACTTGCTGACCGGATCCATGAGAGCGAACGGACTTAAGACAAATTTCGCCGCCCGAGCGACCATAGCCAATAATCTTCAATCCACGATTTTCTGCCGCGTGCTTGAAAATTCCGTAAACATCAGAATCTGCGTTTAGAACCGCAGTACCGCCATCTTCCACCACTCTCGAAACGAGGCCTAATTTTGCCTTCAGATAGACCTCACTGTTTTCATGATAATCCAAGTGATCTCGGGTCAAATTTGTAAACGCAGCGACCTTCACCTTCACAGCATCTAATCGAAACTGGTCTAAGCCATGGCTAGAGGCTTCCAACGCCACATGGGTTATCCCCACGTCCTGAAGTTCCTTCAACGTTTGATGCAACAAAACAGGTTCAGGAGAAGTGTAATGAAGAGGAGACGTTTTCTCTTGAGTGACAATTCCCAACGTTCCGATGCTGGCAGACTTCAAGCCCATATTTTGCCAGAGCATCCGGGTAAAATGAGCTACAGAAGTTTTTCCATTTGTTCCCGTAACCGCAGCGATAGACGCCGGCATACCGTTGCAAAAGCGCGCGGCGAGATAGGCGAGCTTCTGACGTGGATTTTCGGTCTTTAGG
>JAESPT010000099.1 GCA_016765515.1 Sneathiella sp.
ATGCTGCGGATATGACACTGGATAATCTGGTTAAAGTGACGATATTTTTATCAGACCGTAAATTTGCTATGGAAAATCGCGCTGTTCGGGCAGACGTCCTCGAAGATCGTAAGCCCGCATTAACGGTTATCATCACAGGTATCTTTGACGAGGATTGGTTGCTGGAAATCGAAGCGATTGCCGAGGCTTGAATTTCTGTTCTATGCTAGTGAGTGAAGAAGCAAGCTCCCATAAAGAAGATAAAATCACATGAAATATATCAGTTTTGAAGACGCAGATTCCAAGTTGAGCTGGGTTGAGACGGCCAATGCGCTGGAAGCAGGACACCGACTGGAAAAAGCACAAATAGGAGATCTGCTGCTGTCAAAAGGAGATCGGAGCCTGTTGAATCGCGGGGCATGGATTGATGGGGTTGGCCTCGCTTTGAAATCCGTCACAGTTTACCCGGAAAATCCCTCGAAAATCCCGCCGGAACCGTCTGTTCAGGGAGCAATGCTTCTATTTTCAAGTGACACTGGCGCGTTAAAAGCAATCCTGGATGGTCCGCTTGTGACAAAATGGAAAACGGCGGGAGACAGTGTCCTTGGGGCCAGATTTCTGGCCAGGAAAAATTCAAGGTGTCTGTTGGTGGTTGGGGCTGGAACAGTCGCTAAATCCCTGTTTCAGGCTTACCGGGAAGTCTTTCCGGGACTGAGCGAGTTCGTTCTTTGGAACCGGTCTATCGACAAGGCGGAAACTTTGGCGCAGGAGCTTGCGAAAGAGGGTCTTCAGGTTCGTGTGACTGACAATCTGCAAGAAGCAGCGCGCCAAGCGGATATTATATGTTCGGCAACCATGGCAAAAGATCCTGTATTGAAAGGGGATTGGATCCGCCCGGGAACCCATGTGGATTTGATCGGTGCTTACCGCCCGGATATGCGCGAAGCAGATGATGACCTGATGCGAAAAGCGCGTCTTTTTGTAGATGCAAGAGAAACGACCCTTGGTGAAATCGGTGAGTTGATGATCCCGATGGCGGCAGGCGTTTTTGACGAGACCCATGTAATGGGTGATTTACGCGACTTATGTAACGGCGGGACAGGCCGTCAGTCGGATGACGACATCACAGTTTTCAAAAATGGCGGCGGCGCTCATCTGGATTTAATGACGGGGAATATGATCGTTGAAAAAATGGAGCGGGGCGATTAAATGTCCGATAAATTTATCCGTGAAAATGCTCGATATCTAAGAAGGTTGCTGATTTTCTCTGACTGGACCAGTTGCAGAAATACATAAAGTCACCGTTGATACGACCAACTTCAAATCGATTAAAACCAATAATTCTCATTGTATAGAGGGTTTCTAATAATTAAGTTTGAAACTAAATCCCATCGATTTGGTTTCGACTTTGGTGGATACTTGTGTAGATACGAGATTTTCTATTTTAATTGAAAAATCCATTAATTTTGCCAGCTTTCCCTCTTTATCTTGTGGCAAGGTCAGTGTTTTTAAATTTGGATCATCATCCACTTTCTTCAAGGCAGCTTTCAGTTTTTTAAAAACGAGTTTTTGGCCCGCATGTAACGGTGTTTGGTCACTATATTCCTCCAGAATATCGATGACCAAATCATACTCTTTCAATTTGTTTGCAGCGATCGCGCCAAGCGGAAACATAATGATTTTCAGTTCTGTAAACCTGGCTTTGTCTGCGTTCTCGATTGCTTGATGATAATTTCCTTGCAGGATCTGTGTGGCTGCTTTGGCGAAATAACCAATTGGTTCAATCACTTCTCTGATGTGGTCGGGAGTCTCAAAACTCAGAATCCAATTTGCCTGCTGCTCAGCCTTATAATATTGTCCATTTCGCGTAAGTATCACCGCATAAACATATCGCACTAAGGCAGCAGTGGAGGGTTCTGCCTTGTGTGTGTTGTTGAGTGATATCGCTTGTTTGACGCTTTTGAGTGCAGTTTCAAGCATTCCCTCTCGCATATACAGTTCGGCTGCAAAGACAGCTAAAGACGCTTGGTCTTCGTATTTTTCCCCATCTTGCAGTATGTGAATATCTTTCAGGCTAGAGGCATAATCACCAGCATCTTTTTTTGCCTGAGCTCGGTTTACATAAGAGGATAGGAGAAATTTAGGGTCACCGTTATCAATGACTGATTGCCTGCTTGAAATATCCGTTTTTTTGAAGTCCAATTGCTCTGTCATAGATAGTTTTGACGCTGTCTTCTGAGAAAGCGAAGGCACTAGAAAACGCGAGAAGAATTAGTCCTAAGCCAAATGAGCGAGTAATCATATCAACACGATTTTCCAATATTGGTTTTATTCTGATCTTTGAAAGAGTAGCAAAAGGCGGTCGCCAGTACCACCATCATTTCATTGTCTTTTAAGTCCATTCCACTGTTTAGCTCACGGTTTGTTCGGGGGCGTTCACCATTTCCGGACCGGTTTTTGGGATCAACAGAACAATAACGCCGGCGCCAATGGCGAGCCAGAGGCAACCCATCCACAGCAGTCCGTAATCGCCCGTGGTGTCAAAGAAGTATCCGCCAAGGAAAGCACCGAGTGCACCGCCAATGGCGTGTCCTGCTGAGATTAATCCCATGGCCAGCCCCATCACCTTCAATCCCACATGGCTGGCGACAAGGCTTGCTGTCACGGGAACAGTTGAATAATCAACTGCACCAAACAGAATGGCGAACAAAAAGAGGGTTTCGATGGAACTGCCGGGAAGGCTTGCGAGGAAAATAAATGTCAGGCTGCGCAGGCCATAAATTGCCGCGAGTAAGAGTGGGCGGTTGACCCGATCCGTAAGCCAGCCAGCGGCGATCATGCCAAATAAATTGACACCCGATAGAATGCCATAAGCGGCGGCGCTGGGTATGGGCGGAAAACCACAATAGGCGGCAAAGGGCAATAGATGAGTTTCAATAACGCCGGTCGTGGTAAATCCGCATATGAGAAAACTCCAGAACAAGGCGTGGAAGGTTGGTTTTTTAAGGATATACTTCAAATCATGGGCCATATTGGTGTGACCAGACGTTTGCGCAACCTGATTGTCAGACGGGCTTTTTTGAGGTTTCAGGCTTGATAAAATACACGGGATGAGCAAGAGAGAGGTGATCCCCAGCGCGCCGAAGCTCCACCGCCAACTGACGAAAGCCAACAGACTAGCAATGAGGGGAACAATTAGAAACTGCCCGCCCGTCGCACCGGATGTCGCAATACCGGTGGCAAGTCCCGCCTTATTTTCAAATGTTCTTGCCACTGCTGTCGCCACGACATGGGTGGCAACAATGCCAAAACCGACTGCGGAGAATCCGGAAAATCCGATAATAAACATGATTTTGCCGTTCATCGTCGCAACCAGCAAACACCCGACGCCAAGTAGGCCCATGCCCAAATTCAGAGTGAAGCGCGGACCTTTTCGATCGACCAACCTTCCGGCAAAGGGGGCAACTATAGCCATAACGATCAAGGCCGCGGCGCCAACGCTGGAAATGTAACTGCTCGACCAGCCAAATTCCTGTTGCCAAACGGGCATAACCAAGCCTAAGGCTGCTCGAGCAGAAAAGGCCAATGAAAGTGCAAAAAATCCAAAGATAACAACGGTCCACTGTTGTTTCGCCCGTAATTTTTCGTTGATCATGCTGGTAAGCCTTTATCCAGATAAACTTTTCCGACACCAAAAATGCAGGATAGAGAGGGAAATGCATAACGAAAAATTAGATATTAAACTTTAGCTGTGCTAAAGTAAAATATGACAATACGCATACAGGATCTCTATACATTTTACGTGGTGGCTCGAAAGGGTGCCATGCATCAGGCGGCTCGAGAGCTCGGTGTTACGCCGGGGGCGATCAGTCAGCGCATGCGCGCCGTTGAAGATCGATGTGGTAAGCGCCTTTTTTCTCGCAGTCGGAACGGTATCGAACTCACCCTGTCGGGTGAAAAGCTGTGGACAGATATTGAAACTGCTTTTTTA
>JAESPT010000100.1 GCA_016765515.1 Sneathiella sp.
AAATCTACTATTCTAGCCCAAGAATCATTAGAAACAGAAGATTCAAAATCCATCATAATGAGTTGCTCTCTGTCAAAACCTTTTATAAAGTTCATGTTTAAAGTATTGATTAATACTACTTTAAGATACGAAATTTAGAACTTTTTCACAAGTTTATGGAGAGGGAGTTTTTGCGCAGTCTGACGGTTAGTATAAGCCTCGTTTTAATGCAGTTTATACAGTGTTGGTGGTCGTTTTAATTAATTCGTTTTTGAATTCTCCCATTCTTGATCACTTTGTTAATGGATAATGTATTACTTATGGATTTTAAGGGGTCTTTATCTAACAAAATCATATCAGCGAATTTACCTACTTCAATCGTTCCATGTGTATCTAGCATATCAAGCATTTTGGCTGCATTGTGGCTACTCATTTTGATTATTTCAATGGGTTCAATTCCCCCCAATTCCATTAATTGCATTTCTTCATGTAAACTATAACCTGGGAAAATGAAATTATTTCCCGTATCTGTTCCTAGAACCATGTTAACTCCATTTTTATTTAGGATATTAATTTCCTCCACATATGGAATGATAATATTTTCAAGATTTGGATTTTCAATCCCCCAAACATTTTTCAGCATATAGACATATTGTTCTGCTTGTTGGATGTAGCTAGAATCCTTCAGTATTTTTATATCCTCAGTATCAAACACATTAAAATCTTCAACTCGTTGCATCCATTCTGGGTATAATGGATAGATAAAACTTTTTTCTAGCATTAGTGTTGTAATCCAAGACAAGTCACTTTTATAAATAGAATCTATGAGTTGTTTCCCGTTTTCAAAATCTAAATCGATACCAACAAAATGCACGATATTTTTAATGTCGGCCTTCAATACCATAGACAATTCTGTGTTGTCACTAATATGAGCAAACACACCTTTGCCATTTTTCGCAGCTTCCTTTGACACTTTGTTTACAAATTCTTGCGGCATGCGATCTACAAAGGGAGGAATTGGCCCATCTTCAATAACCAGTTTTATGCCAACTATAGGCTGCTGAGAAACTTGATTGATTACTGATTCAATTTGAAGCGTGTCTCGAAGGTTAAAAACAGTTTCCCCATCAATCCAGCTACTTGCTCCATAGGTCTTAGCGGGATGTTTTCCTTCCATCGTCATGATTTGACTTGTATGAAATACTCTAGGAGAAGGTAGAGAATCTTGTTCGCCTAGGGTTCTCAATTTTTCGTAAAATTCGTCTGTGGTTTTACTTCCTCCTGTAACGAAAATTGAGGTTATTCCAAAGTGAATGAACCTTTCAAAATCCTTTTTATAGGAGCTAGTATGGACATGAGAATCAAACAAACCTGGTATTAGAAATTTGTCTTTCCCATCGAGAATATTCTGATTTTGCTCTAACGTTTTAGAATCAATGGCATAAATCTTATTGTCTTTGATATAGACGTTTACATTTTTAGTAAGCTCAAAACCTGTTCCATCAATCAAATTAACATTGGATATTATTAGATCAAAATAGTCTTCTTGAGAGGGTGTACATCCTATTAAACCCGCCAAAAAAAATAAGAAGATTAAATGTTTCATATTTTCTAGTATTAATGACCACCAACGGTTTGTATAAGAGCAGTAGCGGATAAAATAGCAACTGTTTTTCTGATGACAATATACTTAATTAAATATAAAAACGGCTTGGATAAACACCCAAACCGCTATTGCTTTTATACGTTGTTAGCAACTGTTTATTCTACATTAGTGAATATTTTATTGACAATTTTCCAATCTCCTTTAATTTTATTTAAAGACAAGAAGTCGAAATAATTATTACCTAACATGGGTAATTGTGCTTTTACAATGGCATTGCTACCCAATATCTCTATTGAAAGTATTTTCATTTTGAAATCTTCGCCTAGATCTTTCGGACTTTTTCTGCTTTTGACCCCGTCTAAATATTCTTTTACAGTTTTGAAATATGGTGTTCCGTTGATGTCTCCAAAAAGTAGGGTTTGTGAATGAAAAACATCTTCTAATTGAGCTACGTTACCAGTATAAATTCCGTTAAAATAATCTGTAACAATGGTTTTAATTTCATTTGAATGTGTATCGTACATAATTATTTCTTTTGGATTTTTTCTACTAATTTTTGTGCTACCAATAGTGATGATTGAGGATTTTGTCCTGAAATCAATAAACCATCTGATATTGCAAAAGAAGACCAGTCAGCTCCTTTTTTATAAATGGCGCCATTCTGTTTTAACATGTCCTCAATTAAAAATGGTACTACATTAGTAAGTCCAACAGCGGCTTCTTCACCATTGGTAAATCCTGTCACTTTTTTACCTTTTACCAAGGGCTGTCCTGTTCTGTCCTTTACATTTTTAAGGGCTGCAGGAGCATGACATACAAAAGCAATTGGCTTGTTGTTGTTATAAAAGGATTCTATTAGTTGAATAGAATTTTTGTCCTTTGATAAATCCCAAAGAGGTCCATGTCCTCCAGGGTAGAATACCGCGTCATAATCGTCATGATTCACTTTAGATAATTTTCGAGTTTTGCTAAATTTTCTTTGTGTTTTCGCATCAGTATAATATCGTCTCGTTGCTTCTGTTTGAAAATCGGGTGAAGTACTTTTAGGGTCAATTGGAGGCAGACCTCCTTTTGGTGATACAATGTCAACGTTCACTCCTAGATCAGTTAAATAATAATATGGTGTTGCAAACTCTTCTATCCAAAGTCCAGTTTTTTTATCTGTGTCACCTAATTTATCGTGTGAGGTTACCACAAATAGAATTTTTATTTCTTTTAGATTTTGGGAATAGGTAATACTAGAAAGTAAAGTCAATATTCCGATCAATAAATTTTTATGTAATTTTTTCATTTTATTTAATTTTTAAATTTTTTCTTTTGATTTTTAAATTGCGTGTCCGATAGTATGACCACCTGCTACATTAATGGTTTCACCTGTTACAAAGTCTGCCGTAGCCAAATAATAAGCTGCTTCTGCAATTTCATTTACTTCACCAATTCTGTTTAATAAATGTAAACCAGCTAAACTGTCGGCATCTTCAACACCGATCTTTCCTTGCAACGGACTTCTAATGATTCCTGGTGCTATAGTATTGACCTTGATATTATTTTTTCCAAATTCTGCTGCTAATTGCCTAGTTAAAGCATGAATTGCTCCCTTACTGGTAAGTGGCGCTGTAGCAGGGAATCCACCGATAGCATGATCCACTAGAACTGTTCCAATGTTAATAATAGAACCTTTTCCTTGCTTCAACATTGGAGGAATGGCGGCTTGAGATGTGAAATAAGTTCCCTTTAGATTTACATTCCAGAAAAGATCCAAATCTTCTTCTTGAACATCTAAAAATGGTTTTGGAGCAAATGCTCCCGCATTGTTAATCAAAACATCTACTGAGTTGAATTTTTCCAATGCCAAATCCACTAGTTTCTGTCCGGTTGCTCGCTTGCTTATATCTCCTGCGAAAAATGTCGCATTTGTAGGTGAGCCAAACTCCTCAAAAGTTCTCCTTAAATTTTCTTCATTGGAAGAATTCATAACGACGTTACTTCCTCTTTCGATAAAGTGTTTTGCGATTGCTTTTCCTATTCCAGATGATGCACCTGTAATAATTACTGTTTTGTTTTTCATGTCTTTAATTATTTTTTAGTTCCTGTATATTGTTTTCCGTCATAGCCCCAATTTTCAATAGGTACTTCATCTATCACAACATGTGTTGTTTTTGGGTTTTTGTTAAGTACATCTACAACTAATTGTGTTGCGCCTTCTATTAATCGACGCTTTTGATCTTTTGTCACATTGTCATCTGTGATTTTAATGTTAATGAATGGCATAATATTTTGTTTTATGATTAAATTAATTACCATACAAAGGTGCTGTGAACCTGAATAAATTGAAAGGAGGTATGTCACTTTTTTGGTGTGATATAGATCACATGTAAGAGGATAAAAAGATATGAATGGAAGAAAGGCTAAGAGTTTAGCCTGCTCAATGTTTCTCTGGAAACCCCTAGATAAGAAGCTATTAATTTTTTAGGAACGCGTTGAAAAAGTTGTGGATACTGTTCCAAAAGTAGATCATATCGTTCCTTGGCGGAATTTTTCAATAGTGATAGAATTCTATTTTGAAGAGCTATTCTGCCAATTTTACTTTTTTTAGCCCAAAAGCGCTCCATTTTATGCATCTCTGAGGTCAATTTTTCCCGATTTTCGAAAGTTATATATAACAATTCAGTATCTTCAAGGCAGTCTATAGATGTCTTGGCTTTAGTTTGGTTTGTGAAAGCCTCATAATCGGAAGTCCACCAATTCTCCATGGCAAACTGTAGAATATGTTCTTTACCAGTATTATCAATAAAATAAGTTTTCAGACAGCCTTTTATAACCCAATATTCTTTATTGACGAAATCTTCCTCTTGTATTAAAAATTGATGCTTACGTTTTTTTATTCGCTCAAAATGACCCAAAATGAAATCGAACTCCTCATCAGTAAGGCTAATTAATTCTTCAATATGTTTTCTTAGAGGATGTGTCATTTTAATTGTTGCCAACGCAGGGCTACACGTAGTTAAGCTCTGGATTTTATTATTTTTATGTGTCTGTAAGATACAATAAAGATGAAAAAATACAAAAGAGCTTTGCCAAATTACTTGTAGGTATTGATGTTGTACGTTTTCCCTCGAAGGGCGGCAAAAAGTCGTGTTTTATTGGTTAATCACGAATAAAGTAATTTGGTGTAGCCCTGCGATGG
>JAESPT010000101.1 GCA_016765515.1 Sneathiella sp.
ATCGCGGGAAAATCACCTCTCAGGATAACGGTTTTGCTGTGGTGGACACAAAATACGGCCCCTTGATCGGTAAAAATTCCCAAAACCAGAGCGTTGGAAGCGATGTATTCTTGTTCGTTCGCCCAGAAAAGACGCGGGTGTTAAAGACTGTGAACGGGGAGAAGAATGCCATTGCTGTGAAATTTGAGCGCCGGGATCTGGAAGGACCGTTCGTCAATCTGTTTTTCCGTCGCGATGAGGATGTTTTTTCTGCTCATCTGGTCAATGCCGGTGGTGTTGCCCATGACCCGTCCGAACAGAAGGGCATTTGCTTTTCTCCTGAAGACGGCATGATTTTACCTGTGGGGGACATGGCCGATGAATAGTCTGCTTCGTTCCTTTGGTCCCCACCTGACGGCTTTGATCCTGCTCCTTGCGGGTGTCTGGATCGTTGGCATGATTATCGGGCCGCAGTTGATTATGGTTGAGCAATCGTTCTGGCATCTGGACCGGGGCGGTGATGCCGTCAATATCACGGTGCAAATCGATAATGAATATAACGATGTTGATTTGCTCTTGTTCGACAAAATGGATCTGGAGGCCGAGAAGGCGTCCGCTGAGCGCGACGCGAAAATCGCCGAAATTGTTGCGTCCATAGCACAGAAACGAGCCATAATTGCCGAGCTGGAAACCCGGGAAGTGACCCCGAAGAAGGTGTATTCTCTCCGAAACTATACGATTATGGGCGGCAGTCATTTAGCAATTTTCTTAAAGACCATTCTGGCGTCCGTTGCGGTTACACTGATTGCCTTTGTTGTGTGTTATCCCATGGCCTATACGGTCGCCAAGCTGGCCACGCCCAACAAGGCCGCCTTAATTATGCTCGGGCTCATTGTCCCCTATGCGATTAATGAGCTGTTGCGTGTTTTCGCCTGGCTGATGATCCTGAACTATAATGGTGTGGCAAATTTTTTACTGGGCTTGATCGGATTTGAGCCTGTACCGTTTCTTGAAAGCGGTTCCGGTGTGTTTATCGCGATGGTTTACGCCTATATCCTGTTTATGGTGTTTCCCATTTACAATACGGTTGAGACACTCGACACCGCCCAAATCGAGGCCGCTCGCGATATGGGCGCCCCAACGTGGCAAATTCATCGCAAGATCGTGCTGCCCCATGCCAAGCCCGGCATTGCCGTTGGTTGCATCATGACTTTCATGCTGACAGCCGGGTCCTATTCCGTACCGTACATCATGACGCGCGGGACGGTTGAACCCTGGTTCACCCAACTGATCTACAACAAATTCTTTGAATCACTCAACTGGAACACAGGGTCTGCGTATGCCTTCACTCTCTTGATTGCCTGCGTTATCTTTGTTTTCCTGATGATGCGGATCTTCAATGTCAGCATTAGGGATATCGCAAAATGAGCAATGTATCACAAGTCGCGTTCGGGCGTGGTAGCCGGATTGTTCTGAACATCTATATGCTGATATTCTTTACCTATATGTTCCTGCCTTTGATTTTGATGGTCGCCGCAGGCTTCAACGAATTTGACACCCCCTCTGTCACCGTTTGGCGTGGATTTACCCTGAAGTGGTTCAGTGTATTGGCCGAGGATTCCCGCATGTGGAGCGGGTTGATCAACTCGTTTATTATTGCCTTTGCGGTTATTGCTATCGCCCTGCCCCTTGGTCTTGCTGGCGCATTTTTGGTGTCCAGGCTGGACTCGCGATATAATACGCTGATTTATGGCATCATGGTGTCTCCCTTGCTGACGCCGGGCATTATTCTGGGTATTTCCACGTTGATTTTCTGGCGGGAAGCCGGCGTATCGGGCGGCCTGTTTACAGCTGCTATTGCTCAGGCTTCGTATATTTCGTCTTATACCATGTTGATGTTTATGGCGCGCCTTGAACGTCAGGATATCTCCCTGGAAGAAGCGGCGCAGGATCTTGGGGCAAACCATCTTCAGGTCTTCTGGCGCATTACCATGCCATTCCTGAAACCGACGATCCTGACGGCCAGTGTGATCGCCCTCTTGCAATCAATTGAGAACTATAACACAACGATCTTCTCGATCGGTGGTGAGCACACGCTTGTCACGGAAATCGGGGCGCGAATGCGTTTTGGCCTGAGCCCTGCCGTCAATGTTATCGGGATTATCTTTGTCGTCATAACGATCGTTTGTGCTGCAATTTATGTCATCTTCCGCGAGCGGGAGAAAGCCCGTGCTGCGGCCATGGCCCGTTAATTTTTCTCATCCCCAGTGGTTCAAGTTTTCCTGATTAAGACAAGGCATGTACCATGAATATACTTTTTATTACTGCAGACCAATGGCGGGGTGAATGCCTGTCTGCTCTGAACCACTCGCATGTAAAGACACCAAACCTCGATGCTCTGGCTGCTGACGGCGTCGCCTTCAAGCGCCATTACGCACAGGCAACTCCTTGCGGCCCGTCGCGGGCCAGCCTCTATAGCGGAATGTATATGCAAAATCACCGTTCGATTCTGAACGGAACCCCCCTGGATGCCCGCCATACCAACGTGGCCCTGGAAGCCCGAAAGGCAGGATACGAACCAGCCCTGTTCGGTTATACGGATGTCAGCCTGGATCCCCGATCTCAAGATATAAGGGATGGCTATGAGGGTGTCTTGCCAGGTATGGACCCGATCTGTCATTTAAAAGAAACAGCCAGACCCTGGCTCGACCACCTTAATAAAAAGGGCTATGCAATTCCCGACAATCCCGCGAACATGTTCAGCCCGCAAAAGGATTACCCCGGCGCGGAAAATAGGGGGAGTACCTTCGCGCCGTCCCTCTATTCGGCAGAAGACAGTAATACGGCATTCCTCGTCGATAAGACGATCGAATATCTCTCCACATGCGAGGACAAGCCTTGGTTTGCCTATCTGTCCTTTCTTTCGCCCCATCCGCCCTTTATCGTGGCCGAACCCTATAATGACATGTTCGACGAAAAAGACATGCCGTTACCGGTGCGGCGAGCGACATGGCAAGAGGAGATTACTCAACATCCCTGGCTGGAGCATTATTTAACAAATCAATCTTGTACTCCTTATACAGTGGGTGCCGACTCTCATGATAATCTCAGCTTGTCTGATCAGGAGCTTCGTCAAATCAAGGCGACTTATTATGGCATGATCGCAGAGGTTGATGCACAAGTTGGGCGGCTGGTAAACCATCTTAAAAAAATTGGATCGTATGATAACACCCTGATAATTTTCACATCCGATCATGGAGAAAGTTTAGGCGACCATTGGGCTCATGCCAAATACACCTATTTTGAAGAGACCTTCTATATTCCCCTGATTGTCCGCGACCCGTCGCCTGAGGCAAACCAGACTCGCGGCAGCATTGTCGATGCCTTTACTGAGAGTATTGATATCATGCCAACCATTCTTGATGCAATTGGCGTGGATATCCCGGTCCAGTGTGATGGTTATTCTGTGCTACCGTTCTGCCGCGACAAACAACCCGAAGGATGGCGCAAAGAATGCCACATGGAGTTCGATCTCAGAGCACCTTATGATGGCGCAGGTGAAATACCCCTCGGGTTAGGCATGAAACAATGCATGGTCAACATCATTCGTGGAGAACGCTATAAGTACGTGTACTACGGCGTTACCGCCCGTGCTTTTCGATTTGAAAAATGATCCGAATGAATTCAATAATCTAGCAAAGGATCCCACCTATCAGGGGATCATGCTTGAATATGCAACAAAATTGCTAAGCTGGCGCATGGAACATGATGAACCCGCCCTGACCGACATGCATCTGACACCTGAAGGGTCTGCTAAACCGGGAATGCGATCAAGGTAATATCAGTCCAGCATTCCCTTCCAAATTCAGGGTAACCCCTGCAGACGAATGAAAGCGTTCCCGCTGGTCCGCCAGATCAAATCAGAGCCAATACAAATAAAGATATAAAAAGAAACAGAAATTTTACTCAACACCTTGCCTATTTGGATCGGCTCTGTGATCTTGAGGACGGATTTTGAGGAAAGAGAGCGGAATGAATTCAAACGGGGAGGCGGATCTCGGGCAAGTTGTTATTGGCTTGAACGCCGTTATTGTTGCGATTGTCGATGACCAGCCCAAGGTCCTTATTGTTCAGCATACGCAGGAAACTCTCACCGCTCAGCACGAAAATTTGTCGGACCATTCCCTATCCCAGAATGACCGACATGAAGTTCTTCCCTTTGGCCCCTTCTATCCAATGCAACACAGAACACTGGAAAGCGGTCTCAGATCCTGGGTGGAAGAACAGACAAACCGCGAAATTGGTTATGTGGAGCAGCTGTATACTTTTGGCAATGCCGGTCGCGATCCCCGAGAAGAGGCCGGCGGCCCCAGAATGGTATCCGTGGGATATCTGGCTTTGGTCCAGGATACAGGGCCTACTGCCATTGACAATGCTCTCTGGCAGGACTGGTATCGGTACTTTCCCTGGGAAGACTGGCGGGAGGGGAAACCTGCCTTGCTGGACGCGGATCTTATTCCGGCTCTTCGCCGTTGGATCGATCAAGCCGAAAATTCTAGCCAGCGGCAGGAGCGGTATGAGCGCACCTGCATCACATTTGGCCTGGAAGACACCCCGTGGAATGACGAATTGGTTCTGGAACGATACGAACTGCTCTACGAAGCCAATCTTGTTTGGGAAGCGCAGGATCCATCCCATCAATCGAAATCAGGCAATGGTCGCGGTACTGCAATGGCTTTTGATCACCGGCGTATTTTGGCAACGGCAATCGGTCGGTTGCGCGGGAAAATCAAGTACCGCCCCGTTGTTTTCGAACTGATGCCGCCAACCTTTACATTATTGAGATTACAGCGGGTTGTCGAAGCCTTGTCGGGGGCGCGTCTGCACAAGCAAAATTTTCGCCGGCTGGTAGAGAAAAAGGGACTGGTGGAGGCAACAGGGAAGATCGAAAGCCTGACCGGCGGACGTCCTGCAAGCCAATTTCGCTTCCGTAGAGACGTCCTAATGGAACGCCAAGCGCTGGGTGTCCGGCACAATTAACCGCCCTTACGCATCCTGAATTTCAATAATTCATTCGCATGCTTATAAATATTTACCCATAAAATCAATTGGTTAATAATTATACTCATTTTGAGCAAAATAAATTTGACACGACTAATACTCATTAGTAGCATAACCTCATCAGAGGGTTTCTCGTATTTTTTTAGACCCCCTTTATACTCAAATTGAGCACAAGAGAATGACATGCCTGTAAATGCTGCAATCAAAAAAGAAGAACTAAGCTATACCCCTGACGTTGCAAAACGAACCGCAAAACTGTTTGAGCAGATTTCGCCGGCCATTAGTGAACAG
>JAESPT010000102.1 GCA_016765515.1 Sneathiella sp.
ATTCATTGCCCAGCTTATCCTCGATCATCAGATAAATACGATGTCGCGTCGGTTCCAAAACAAATTTTACCTGCTCACCCTCGGCTTCCCACGCGAGGAGCTGTAACAGTCTTTCTCGAAATTTAGGTCGTTCTGCTGTATAGGGCAGGGGGCCGAAATCCCCAAGAAGTAAGAGACGATGACCTTCATCAAGTCTACTAAACCGAGCTGAAAATTGAATTTTTTCCCAATTAAAGCGAAAGAGGATCGGCGGACTGGGCATGGACCAGACGAGTTTATCTTTTCCTTCCTTAAGGAGCATTTCCAGATTTCTTCCACTCTGTTGCTCGCTTTGAATCTTTGTCATTACTTCGCTAATATTTCTGTTTTGTCTACACAGGTAATCGAGGAATGCAACTATGATCACAAGTGGTTAAGAATGTGGTAACTCCAATATACAAAATAGGCTAAAGTCGTGAAAAATAAAGCTGAGCTGGACGGGCATGGATACTACAAAATTTGACAGTCACTCTCAAAGTGAAAAACGAAGCCATTTTTCCACCGCCGTGACGTTACTTGGCTATATCTGGAACAAAGATCGAATTGACTTAAAAATTCGGATTGTTATTGCAGTTATATTACTCCTGGCAGCGGAAGTATCGACTGTATTTGCCCCCTATATTCTCAAGTTTCTTGTTGATGATTTGACTGGAGAGGGGATGGGCGACAATATATTAATCGTTGTTCCCCTCTCCCTTATTATCGCCTATGGGGCTATGCGTATTTTCCAGCAGGGCTTTGGAGAGCTGCGAGACGCAGTCTTTGCGAAAGTTGGTCAAAATGCCATTCGTCAGGTGGCACTTCAGACCTTTCAACATTTGCATCGTTTGTCCCTGCGCTTTCATATGGATCGGCAAACCGGTGGTTTAAGCCGGGTTATTGAACGGGGAACAAAGGGTATTGATTTTCTGCTTCGCTTTATGTTGTTCAATATCATACCGACGTTTCTTAAAATTCTGTTCATTTGCGGGATCATGTGGGTTGAATATGGGATCGCCATGTCAATGGTCACGGCCGTAACCCTGATCGGATATATCTATTTCACACTGGCAGTGACGGAATGGCGCCTAAAATATCGTCGAACCATGAATGAAAAAGACAGTGAGGCTAATACAAAAGCAATCGACAGCCTGCTCAATTATGAAACGGTGAAATATTTTGGCAATGAAGGACACGAAAGCAGCCGGTTTGATGAGGCAATTGCCGGATACGAGACCGCCGCTGTGCGCAGCCAAACAACCTTAGCCTATCTCAATATTGGTCAAGGCTTTATCATTAGTATTGGCATGGTGTTGGTTCTTTATATCGCTGCAAGTGGTGTCGCCGATGGCTCAATGACGGTCGGTGATTTTGTTGCAGCCCATGCCTTTTTGATGCTTCTTATCCAGCCTCTGAATTTCCTTGGATTTGTTTATCGGGAGATCAAGCAAAGCCTTGTGGATATGGAGAAGATGTTTGAGTTGCTGGCGGTTAATCGAGAAATTGATGATCGGCCGGATGCACAGGCCCTCATTAGCGGCGCAGGTGAAATTGAATTTAAGAACGTCAATTTTGGATATGAAGAGAGCAGACAGATCCTTCATGATGTCTCTTTTACGGTTAAGGCGGGCCAGAAAGTCGCGATCGTCGGTCCGTCTGGCGCCGGAAAATCGACAATTTCCCGGATTTTGTTCCGGTTTTATGATGTGAATGACGGCACAGTCATGATTGATGGCCAGGATATTACGACAGTTACTCAAACTTCTTTGCGTGCCGCAATTGGTATCGTCCCGCAGGACACAGTTCTGTTTAATGATACGATTCGATATAATGTGGGGTATGGCCGTCCGGATGCCAGTGAGGAGGACATTTTTGAGGCCGCCCGCCTTGCAAGCATTGATCAGCTCATTGAAAAATTACCAGAGGGCTTTGATACTATGGTCGGGGAACGCGGGTTAAAACTTTCTGGCGGCGAAAAACAACGGGTTGCTATTGCCCATACGATCTTGAAAGCGCCCAGGATTTTACTTTTTGACGAAGCCACATCTGCGCTTGATTCACGAACAGAGAAAGAAATTCAGGAAAGCCTCAAGGAAGTCTCAAAAAACCGGACAACACTGGTCATTGCCCACCGGCTTTCAACGGTGGTTGATGCCGACGAGATTCTTGTTCTGGATGGGGGACGTATTGCGGAACGCGGCAGTCATCTCCAATTATTGGAAAAGCAGGGTCATTATGCCGAAATGTGGGCGCGCCAACAGGAAGCCGCAAGTTACGAAGAGAGGCTTGAACAGGCTCTTAAGTAGACATTAAAATACAAATAATTCATCTTTACTGTTCTTTTTGGTGTCCGCTTGCGCTATAGGGCTAGACTGCAAATAGAGTTATTTGAAAGACGAGACATATGGATACGCTAAAATCAGTTCTGGTACCGATCAATAAGGAAGGTCACCGGTTTATTGCTATTTTTGCGGCGGTGGCGGTAGCGCTGTTTATTTTTACCAGTCCCGTTCTTGGATGGATCGGCGTTATTCTAACGTTGTGGTGTATCTATTTCTTTCGTGACCCAGATAGAAATGTTCCAACTCGCGAAGGACTAATTGTCAGCCCCGCTGACGGTGTGGTTCAAATGATCGAACGTTCTGTTCCCCCAGAAGAACTGGGCATGGGATCAGATCCACTCTTACGGATCAGTGTCTTTTTGAATGTTTTTAACGTTCATGTAAATCGGGTCCCTCTTGGCGGAACAATTGTTAAACAGGTGTACCGCCCTGGAAAGTTTTTCAATGCTTCCTTGGATAAAGCGTCTGAGGAAAATGAACGACACGCTGTTCACTTGCGCACTGAAGATGGTAAGGATATTATATTCGTACAGATTGCGGGCCTTATTGCTCGGCGTATTGTTTGTCATTTGACAGATGGACAGCGGGTTCGCAGCGGTGAGCGGTTTGGTCTTATTCGGTTTGGCAGTCGTACAGACATTTACCTTCCAGAAGGGGTTGAACCACAAGTTGGCGTTGGCCAGAATATGGTAGGCGGCGAGACAATTATTGCTGATCTCAATGCAGAGAATACAACGCCTATTACGGTGGAGGTTCGTTAAATGGCATTTGGCCGCGGACGAAAGCTGCGTGAGCTTCCTTTAAACTCACTCATTCCCAATATGCTGACAATTCTGGCATTGTGTGCCGGTTTAACATCCGTTCGTTTTGCCTTGGAAGAACGTTGGGAAATGGCCGTTGGGGCTATTTTGGTTGCTGGTATTCTAGATGGTCTTGATGGCCGTATGGCACGGTTGCTTAAAGGAAGTTCCCGTTTTGGCGCAGAACTGGATTCCCTGTCAGATTTCGTCAGTTTTGGTGTGGCTCCGGGGCTTGTCCTGTATCTGTGGACACTAGATATTGGCCTTGGTGGATTGGGCTGGATCATTGCTCTTGTCTATACGGTATCCTGCGGCCTTCGACTGGCCCGTTTCAACGCCCTGTTAGATGAAGAAACACCGG
>JAESPT010000103.1 GCA_016765515.1 Sneathiella sp.
GCAATGAATGTTGATTTTGATGCATCCGGTGCGGGTCTTGGCATTCGGTCGCGTCGTTATTCAATGGTCGTTGATAATGGTGTCGTCTCACACCTCAATCTTGAGGAAACCGGCGGGTTTGAAGTGTCTGACGCGGATACGCTTTTAAGCCAGATTTAATGTTTTTGGGGGAGGGACTTCTCCTCCCCCGAAACACTCTTAAGATTTAAAGCCATCCATTCCTTGATTGGCCAGGTCATCCGCTTTTTCATTGCCGCGATTTCCTGCATGGCCTTTTACCCATCGCCAGTCGATGGTGTGGCGCGCAATAGCTTCATCAAGCTGTTCCCATAATTCTTTGTTTTTTACCGGTTTTTTTGCGGCTGTTTTCCAGCCGTTTTTCTTCCAGTTCGCCATCCATTTTGTAATGCCGTCCTTCACATAGGTACTGTCCGTATGTAATTCGACGTTAGACGGTCTTTTTAATTCATTGAGAGACCGTATTGCTGCCGTCAGTTCCATGCGATTATTTGTGGTTTCTGATTCGCCACCGCAAATTTCCTTGGAATTTCCATTATATTCAAGCAATGCACCCCAGCCTCCAGGGCCAGGATTTCCTGAGCAAGCTCCGTCTGTATAAATCACAACGATTTTTTCCGACAAAATTTCACCTTTTCACAATCTGGATTGAGATAAGGAGTGTCTATCATAGATGATCAAAAAGGATATGAGATAATTATAGACAGGTTAACCGAATATTAGGTGCTTATTGTCAGAATCGTTTTAAGTAATTTGAATTATGTGGCGATAAAATCGTAATTGGGAGCTCAGGCGGGCATGACGCAAAAGAAAATTTATTCAGCAGAGATTAGTCGGCTAAAGCAAGGAAACGTGTCAGCTGACACTGCTGAGCCGTCGGCAAGTGGTATTAACCAAGAACAATATGATGAACTGCTGAATGCGATTAATTCTGTTAAAGATGACATTGCGAATGGTTTTAGTGAAAATAGTGAAGTTTCTAGTGTTAATGAAGCTGTTCTTCAGGATTTTAAAAAAGAATATGCAGAATCTCTGCAGCTCAAGCAGGAGCTTGAAGCCCTCTCTCATGTGATTATGGATACACGCCGGGAAATTGCCTCTTTGACATCACAGGGGGACGGACAAAAAATTCACGGGATGACAGATCAATTGGACGCGGTGGTTGGCGATACGGAAACGGCAACCAATTCAATTCTTGCCGCTGTTGAAACTATCGAGGACAAAAATGAGAGCCTTGAATTAAATGCGACAAGTCCTGAAGAATTGGAAATAGTTGAGGGCATAACCAACTCAGTTATGAAAATTTACGAGGCCTGTAGTTTTCAGGATATTACGGGACAACGTATTTCCAAAGTTGTCGGGACACTAAAATTTGTTGAAGATCGAATTGCTTCCATGATCGACATTCTGGGCGGCGATAAAGAATTTGATGATATAGAGAAGGTTGAGCACGATGCGCAAATGGACGGCGATGTAGAACTCAGCGGTCCGCAAGCCGAAGACCAAAAGATTTCACAAGACGAAATCGACGCTCTTTTCGACTAAAGAAAAAAGTCTCACTCGATACCATAAGCCGCAACAGTCTCTACATCTTTAAGAAATCTGAGTTTTTTCAGATATTCCAGAGGATTCTTTGGTTTTACAAGTGCACCATCAATCTGGTTTATCCAGTCATAGAGGCGTGTCAGATAGAAGCGTAGAGCTGCGCCTCGGCACAAATAAGGGAGAGCGGCAAGTTCCGCCTCAGAGATGTCTCGTATGGCACGATATCCGCTGAGCAGCTTGCGGGCTTTGGTGATATTGAAACTCGCATCACTCTCAAAACACCAGGCATTCAGACAAATTGCAATGTCATAGGCAAGAAAATCATTGCAGGCAAAATAGTAGTCGATGACACCGCTGACCTGTTCGCTCAGGAAAAAAATGTTGTCTGGAAACAGATCTGCATGAATGACGCCCAAGGGTAGCGAAGTGGGCCAGTTTTTTTCCAGGCAAGTGAGTTCTTCCTCAATCTCTTTTATTTCGGCAACTTTTAAGGCGGGGTGAGACTTATCCACCAAACAGCTTTCGAATAAGGGACGCCAGCTGCCAATTGAGAGCGCATTTGGACGCTTAAGGTCAAAGTCTTCAGCGGCCAGGTGGAGTTTAGCAAGTGAATCTCCTAAGAGTGCGCAATGACCAGGGGTTATCCTTTTGATGGATCGGCCTTCCAGAAATTCTATTATCGCAGCGGGCCGATCGGCCACCTCTGTTAAGCTGTTTCCTTGCTTGGTCAAAATCGGGGACGGCGATACAAAATCGTTTTTTGCAAGATGTTCCATTAAGCCAAGGAAAAAAGGCAGATCGTCTTTGTTGACCCTTTTTTCATACAGGGTCAAAATATAAGAACCAACATCTGTATGAAGAAGAAAATTGGAGTTTTCCACGCCTTCTGCGATACCTTTGAGCGACAGGGCGTCTCCCACATTATATTGCCGAAGCAATTCATCAAGTTCGTCTTCAGCAATGTCGGTATATACGGCCATGTAACTATCAATCGGTGTTGAGTGTTCTTTGTTTGATGAAGGCGTGGATAAAAATTATGTTTCTTCCAAAATTCGCGGTAATTTGAAAATTACATGTTCTTCACTTGTTCTGACTTCATGAACAGTCACGTCATATCGGTTAGAAAAAGCCTCGATGACTTCCTCTACGAGGGTTTCCGGTGCAGAAGCGCCTGCTGTAACGCCAATATTCTGGCAGCGCTCAAGTTTTTCCCAGGGGATATCTGTGGCACGCTGGACAAGGAATACATTTTCACACCCTGCTTTGCGTCCAACTTCAACAAGCCGCATGGAATTGGACGAGTTTGGAGCGCCGATGACAAGGATGCCATCGCAATTTGAGGCGAGCTTTTTTACAGCAGCTTGTCGGTTGGTTGTAGCGTAACAGATATCTTCTTTCTTCGGTGCAGAAATGCTGGGAAAGCGTTCTTTCAAAATATCAACGATATCCAGGGTCTCATCCACAGAAAGTGTGGTTTGCGTCAGATAAGCAAGCTGACTGTCGGGCTTTTTTTGAGAAAAATCTTTTGCATCTTCCACCGTTTCGACAAGGCTTATGCGTCCCTCTTCCAACTGGCCCATCGTACCGATCACTTCTGGATGGCCCTTATGGCCAATCAGAATTATTTCCATACCGTCCTTGTCATGGCGTTCAGCTTCCCGGTGGACTTTACTGACCAAAGGGCAGGTCGCATCAATATAAAACATATTGCGGTTCTCAGCTTCTTGCGGGACGGCCTTGGCCACACCATGCGCTGAAAAAATTACGGGGGCGTCTTTTGGAACATCAACGAGTTCATCAACAAAAACAGCCCCTTTTTTTTCAAGATTTTCAACAACATATCTGTTGTGGACAATCTCATGGCGGACGTAAACGGGGGCACCATACTTATCGAGCGCTTTTTCAACAATTTGAATAGCGCGATCAACGCCGGCGCAGAATCCGCGAGGAGCGGCCAGAAAAAGAGTTCGTTTCTGTGTTGTCATCTATAAACCTGTATGCGGACTTGTTTGCCCAATTTCTCTCTATAATAAAGATTTATCAAGGCGTATCTGTAGCGTGGGTTGCTAAAAGGTCCGGTCCATCCTAAATTCGGCAAATTAGTACATTACTTTGTATATAATTACCAGAGTTAGGCGTCTTCCACGGATCAAGGGAAGATCGCGTGAAAGAAAGAATAGTTAGGGATGATGCGTTTTTTTATTAAA
>JAESPT010000104.1 GCA_016765515.1 Sneathiella sp.
AAACGGATAACTGGCCCGCGTGAGGCTTCTTATTTCCGGACTACCATAATTTTGAATGTATATCGCTGCAGAGCGACCTGTAGAATGGTATCCAGGCCGATTTTCCATTTCCAAAATAGCAATTTTTTTATCTGGTCCAAGCATAGCGGCCAGACCGGCACCCGCAATTCCGCAACCGACAATTACGATGTCAAATGAAGAGGGAGTATTCATGCTTTACCGATGATTTGAAACGACAAAAGAGATAGGAAAGCCACCATACTCCGCCTCCTGCCTCCGGGCAATAGATCAGTTCAGTTTAGAGCTTCCGCAACATTGGGGGTTTTCCCTATCATAGTTTTCAGGGTCTGACGCCGGGTCACTGTGATCCTTTGATCACCCCTTTTGGACATCCTCTGAAGTTTCCGTATCAAAAGAGCGGGCATCCAGCGCTTCGGCTATCTGATCGCCCATTTTCAACGTGCGAATAACAACTGGCGTGGCGACTGCGAAAAGGTTTTTTTCAAGTCCTCTCACACGCTGTGCTTCCCGCACCTCATGCGTCAACACCGCGATGACCGGGATAAAACGAATAGCCAAAGATAGAGAAAGACTGATTTTTTCAACAGATATCCAGCGGGAAAACGGCGACATTACCGTTTCAATAGCGGCAACCATTTGTGATGTGAGCGTCGTCAAAGTCACAAGACTCGCAGCAAGAATGAGCGCCGCAAATCTAGCGACAACAAGCAAACCAAATTCCCAGCCATTAATAAGACCTTGAGCAACGAAAATAATCACCAGAAGAATAAGGGCCGGTTTCAACTGATCAACGACACGGCGCACTGGAATTTGCCCAACAGCGAAAAGTATCAAGACACCTATCAATGTAAGACCAACAAACCACAAGCTATCATACAAAAATAGCGTCGTTCCCAGGAATACGAGAAATGTCAATTTTATGCCTGCTGGCAATCCATGAAGAGGGGAGTCTGCCTTGTAGTAGAGGCTTATCATACGTCACACAAAGTCTTATATTGTTGGATAACCCGCTCTGGCCGATCGTCTGCCACCAATTGACCCTCTTGAAAACACAGTACTCTGTCAAATTTTGACAACAAATCAAGATCATGGGTGACCATCAAAACGGATTGAGATAGCCCCGCTATGACAGACATCAAACGCCGTGTATTTCTCAAATCCAGTAAAGTGGTAGGTTCATCAAAGACAATATATTCAGGGTCCATGATCATCACGCCCATGAGAGCGATCATTTGTTTTTCACCCCCACTTAACTGATGCGTAAACCGGTCTGATAGATGCGCTAAATCATATTTCTTTAAGGTGGCAAAAACCCTCTCTTCCGTTTTTTTCTTGTCGACTTTAAGATTCTTCAGCCCAAAAGCCAGATCCTCTTTCACAATAGGATAGACAATCTGGTTTTCTGGATTTTGAAAGACAAACCCAACTTTCCGTCGCACTTTTCTGGAATCTTTTTTTGTTTCCAGCTCATCGACAGTGACGGAGCCTTCGGTCGGAAGCTGTAATCCATTCAACAATCGAACAAATGTACTCTTGCCTGATCCGTTCAAACCAATAATGCCAACGCGCTGCTCGGTCAGATCAAGAGTGACGTCCTTTAAAATAGAACGCCCCTCGATCTCAACACTGACGGATCGCAACCTGATCATAGATCTGTCTCAATTTCAGAAAAATAACAATTGAGTGTCATCGCAACCTTCGCTTTAGCGTTTGATAAGGGGATAGGAGCGTTTAACCGTGACAATAATACTTGCCGCAATAATAGCCTTGATCAAATCCCCTGGAACAAATCCCATGGAGCCGATAAATGCTTTTGACAGAGGAATAGAGGCAGCATATGCCACCCACGGAACGCCAATGGCATAGAGAAGAACAACACCGCCCAAAATACAAAACAATCCAGCGATAAGAATGTTTAATTTAGTCCAGTATTTTTCTGTCAAAAACCCGACACTATAGGCGGCAAAAATCCAGCCGATTAAAAATCCTCCGCTCGGCCCGGCGAAAACGCCCAAGCCCCCGCGCCCCCCCGACAAAAGAGGGAAGCCAATACCAACCAGAACCAGAAAAAGAACCATAGAGAGAGCCCCGCGCTTCGACCCCAAAATTCCGCCCGCCAACATTACGCCCATGGATTGAGCTGTAATAGGAACACCAATAGCCGGAATTGTAAGAGGAGGAAATATACCCAAGGCAGCCATTAATGCGGCGAAAAGGGCGATAAACACAATATCTTTGGTATTCATAAATTCTGCATCCAAAATTAAGAGAGCAATCCTTCAAATCGATTTTTTGATCTGAGTAGTCGGAAATTGGCCGAAAACAAACTCATGCTCTCTTATGTTTAAAAAAATTGCAGGAATGCGCGGTTGTCATCCCAGACTGGCAGGGTTTTAACGGCCCTTTCCGATCTAATGTCTAGCGCTAAATTCAAACTTGTTTGTCTGCAGATAGACAGGAACATCTTTCAGTTGCACAAAAAATCGCACTTCTTCCCAGCCTGATGTTCTGTAATCCCTACTGTTCATAATCGCTTGGCAATTTCTTCCAGCATAACTTCTGTCGCACCGCCACCGATTGATTGTATGCGGGCATCGCGGACCATTCTTTCAATTGTGCTCTCTCGCATGTAGCCAAATCCACCATGAAATTGCTGGCAGTCATACATCACCCGATTGACCAATTCTCCGCAATAGGCTTTCACCATAGAGACTTCCTTGACACATTCCTCGCCATTGGCATTTAACCATGCACAATGATAGAGGAGCTGTTGACCGGCAGCGACTTCAGATTGGCGTTGGGACAGTCTTTGACGAATGGCTTGTTTGTCCCACAGAGTTCCGCCAAAGGCTTTTCGTTCCTTCACATAGTCTAAAGTGAGTTCCAGTGCCTTTTGTGCTTCGCCCAGGGCCTGAGCCCCCAAAACTGTGCGCTCATTCTGGAAGTTTTTCATAATGGCGTAGAAGCCTTTATTAACTTCGCCGAGGATATTCTCCTCATGTATACGCACATTATCAAAAACAAGTTCTGCTGTGTCAGATGATCGCCATCCCATTTTGTCCAGAGAACGACCAACGGTGAAACCCGGTGTTCCCTTTTCAACGATAAAAATGGTTATTCCTCTGGAGCCTTTGGCTTCCATATCCGTTTTCACAGCAACAAAATAGATATCCCCATGCACGCCATTGGTGATAAACATCTTGGTTCCCTTAAGAATCCAATGATCTCTATCCTTTACAGCCCGGGTTTTAAGGCCGGCGACATCAGATCCAGCATCCGGCTCTGTCACTGCAACTGCTGCTATTTTTCGCCCGGCAATAATGTCAGGCATGTATTTGTCCAGCTGGGCTTTACTGCCTGCATTGGCCAAATGCGGAGACGCCATATCTGTGTGAACCAGCGCAGTGATGGCAAATCCGCCATAAGTAGAGCGTCCCAACTCTTCGGCATAAAGGGTGGATGCCAAGACATCCATCTCAGCACCGCCATATTCTTCAGAATACTGGATACCCAGAAAACCGAGATCTCCCATTTTACGAAGAACATCGCGCGGTGTCCTACCATCCTGCTCCCACTGATCGCCAAAGGGTATCACTTCTTTTGCAATAAAACGCCGAATTTGAGTGCGTAACAGCTCATGTTCTTCAGAAAAATAAATACTTCTCGTCATTGGATTTTCCTAATTTATGCCGCTTTTTCTTCTATATCGATACTCAGAAGGATCGCTCCTTTTTCTGGTGTATCTCCAATCGAATAATGGATCTTTGAAACCGTCCCCGTTGCCGGTGCGACAAGTTTCTGCATGAGTTTCATAGCCTCCAGAACGATTAGGGTGTCACCGGCAGTTACTTGCTGTCCTTCTGAAATCAAAATATCGACAACAAGCCCGGGCATGGGAGCCAATATGTACCACCCGCGCAGGCCGAGCATCCGGGCCTTGAAGCCCGGCGCC
>JAESPT010000105.1 GCA_016765515.1 Sneathiella sp.
ACTGGCGTTTGCCCTTGAAGGGTTTATCGGTGCGATCCTGTTCTTGTTGCAATTTCCGCATCCGTTGGTGGTTGCCGGGCTGACCTGCGCCCTCGCCTGGTATCTAAGACGGTCTATCGGATTTACGATTTTTGTCTTGCTGGGTATTCTGCTGATTATTAATCAGGGATATTGGGAAGAGACAACTGAAACACTGGCTCTGGTGCTGGCATCAACGTTGGTTTGTATGGTCGCGGGTATCCCTATTGGAATTTACGCCGCTCGAAAACCACTCTTTTTCTCGGCCATTCGTCCGGTCCTCGATCTAATGCAGACTATTCCAACCTTTGTGTATCTCATTCCAGCGCTTATCTTGTTTGGCCTTGGCATGGTACCGGGGCTTATTGCCACGGTTATTTTTGCACTGCCAGCGCCCATCCGACTGACCCAGTTGGGCATCTCCAGTACTCCTTCAGAATTGAAGGAAGCCGGTCTGGCTTTTGGCGGAAGCTCCTGGGCGATCTTGTGGAAAATTGAAATCCCCTATGCATTGCCGCAAATACGGGCTGGGATAACGCAGACGATCATGCTCTCTTTATCCATGGTAGTTATAGCGGCATTGGTTGGTGCCGATGGTCTGGGGGTTCCAACGTTGCGCGCGCTTAACCAGGTGAATATTGCCAAAGGATTTGAAGTTGGCGTTGCGATCGTTCTTGTCGCCATCATACTGGATCGGATGATCCGCTCTTCGGAGGATTGACTGAGATGGAAGTTGCTGTTCGATTTGATGACGTGTCTGTCATATTTGGGAGCAAGACCGCAGACGCTCTGCAGCTTGCTAATGCTGGCGAAACCCGGGAGGTTATCAAGGATAAAACGGATAACGTTCTCGGAGTTTCAAAATGTAACCTGGATGTGGGGGTTGGCGAAATTGTTGTTTTGATGGGCCTTTCCGGTTCCGGAAAATCGACACTCCTGCGGACAGTCAATGGACTTAATCCCATAACCGCCGGAACAGTAACGGTTAGTAATGGCAGCCAAATGGTTGATATAGGCGCTGCAAACAAACAAAGTCTGCAGGCATTACGCAGTCATTCTGTGGCGATGGTTTTTCAGAATTTTGCACTTCTGCCGTGGCGGACGGTGTCAGAGAATGTTGGGCTTGGACTGGAGTTGTCCGGTTTACCCAAAGATGAGAGGGCCGAACGGGTTGCCCGGCAACTGGAACTGGTTGGATTGGAAGATTGGGGAAATCGGAAAATTACAGAACTTTCCGGTGGGATGAGGCAGCGGGTGGGGTTGGCCCGCGCCTTTGTCACGGAAGCCCCTATCTTGTTGATGGACGAACCTTTCAGTGCGCTTGATCCGTTGATCCGTACGCATTTGCAGGACGAATTACTGGAATTACAGGAAAAATCCCAACGGACAATTCTGTTTGTCAGCCATGATCTGGATGAAGCCATGAAAATTGGCAACAAAATCGCCATTATGAAGGGCGGGCGGATTATTCAATATGGGACACCGCAGGAAATAGTCCTCAGCCCGGCAGATGATTACGTGAAGGATTTTGTTGCTCATATGAATCCGCTTAATGTTTTGCGGGCCGTGGATATTATGTCGCAATCTACCAATGGCAATGGCTCAATGGCAGCGCGTCAAGTTCCGGGACATACACCGATGCGGGACCTGATCCATATGATGTGGGAAAATTCTGACGATATCGATGTGGCTCAGGAAAATAGTGTGATCGGATCAATCTCCTCGGGAGATGTTTTTCGCTCCCTTGCACGATTATAAAACGGTCCTTCCTCTGAATGTTTCAATAGATCACTAGAGAGCCGTCATGTGATTGTCCCAGTTGATGGTGTGAGCGCGACGAACTCCGGCGCTGGTGAAAAGGGATCCGTCACCAGCGGAAACTAGAAAATCCCGGTTAAGACCTGCCAGGCCGCAAGCGTCTGTCTGCTTAATCTGCTGAACCTCTCTCTTGGTCGCGCATTCCCAAATAGAAACAAGATCTCCTCTGGGTGCGGAGAAGGCGACACGGCTCCCATCCTCATTTGTCGCAACGGAACCGATATACTGTTTGAGACGTAGACCACTGTCTGTCGGCAGATTTAGGGCTTCCAGTATTCTTCTTTGCCTGTTGATTTTAAAGAACAACGGAACGGGATCACTCTTAGGTCCTTGATATTGCCCACCAATCCAGATGTTCCCCGTTTTATCGCCTGCGAGATGACGCAGAGAAACTTGGTGTAGATTGGTGGAAAGGGTGAGGACTGTTTCAATTTCTCTGCTGCTAACGTCAATAAAAGCAATGGAGGGTTCCATATCCGGCAGGTTCAATTTTTGCCGAGGATAGTCCGGATGGGTGAGTATCCCGCCATTGGCTACGATCAGTGTTTTACCGTCATGGGACAGAATAATTTCATGAGGACCAATACCGCCGCTGTCTATTTCACCGATACGTCGAAAATGATCGGACGCATCGTAAATCCCCAATACACCTTTTTCATTGCGGAAATCATTTTCTGTCGCGAAAAGAAACTGCCCTTCTTTTGAGAAAACACCATGACCATAAAAACGACGGTTATCAGGTGGGGTGAAGGAAAATTCTGGCTTTTTAGTCACCAGGTTCAAAACTGTTGCAAAACGGCCTGGCCGCCTTGAAAAAATAACGGCAGTTTTTATATCCGTGCTTGTTGCAATACCATGACAACGATGATCCAGTGGAAAAGAGGAGATGATTTCCCCAGCGTGACCAAGCATATAGGCGAGGTATGAACGGTCGGCTGTGCGCCCTGTGGTAACATATGCAATATCATCCGCTGCCCAGGCCGATGGAATGTTGTGGATAAAGGAAGCTGTCAGGGCACCTTTTAGCAATGAACGTCTATTAATCTCCATCAAGCGCATTAAACCCCATGGTTATGCCGAGTATCTGCGGATAATAGAGCGCAAGTATATCATTCGCTCCTTTGAGGGGATTTGAGATATAGGAGAGTTTTTCATACCCTTCTTTGGACGCCAAAATATCTTTGTAAGCGGTATTTTTTTCAATAAACGGTCGTAGTGCTTTCCTGATCTGACGAAATTCAAATTCCAGCCCGGATGCATGGCCGCGGTCCTCTAAGGGGAGCAATGTGAACAGTTTTCCCTCTTTTTGCAGGGTCACGAGAGATGATAAATTTGCATCAAGTGCGTGCAGAAATAGATTACTCCTCCATAAGGGAACCCGTTTTGGCCGGGCATCCAGTTGGCTCGTAGCCAGGGACGGGGCAAGTTTCAACGCTGAAATGGACTGAAGCAGTTCTGATGACCGTTGAAGGATATCGCGAATAACCTCCGTGTCATTTTTGAAAATGGCATTGTTTGGTCCCGCAGAAAGCATGATTTGTGAATAACCTTCCGTGTTCTTCCAACTGTTTAGAATATCTGAAGACGTCTTCACAATAGCCGTGCTGATAGCGTGGGCATATAGACAGCGAAAACTGTTTTTTGTGCCAGTGATGAGGTTTTCAGATCCCTGTCCAAAAAGTGTAAATTCAAGGGCCAATATCCCCTGTACCGCGACGCTTTTCTTTTGAAGGATTTCAAGGGGGAGTATTGAAAGATCGGCGCTTGCCAGAATTTTCTGAACTTGTTTTATGCCGCGGGAACGGCGGTCAGGCCAGAAGAAAAGTCGTTCGTACCTGTTGTCTTTGCGCGCGGGGCCAAATCGAAAGACCTCAACTTCGGACCAGCTTTTGATAAGATCCTTGAACCCGGCTTGTACCTTGGAGTGTTGGGCCAAGTTTGCTGAATGACAATGCTGTTTTATAGACGACGTCTGAATTTTTGCTGAAGAATGCAGTCTTTCATATCCGGGCAGGATCACGGAATTGATGATTGCTTTGATGACGGGCTTGTAGAGGTTCTTTTCAGTCTCGCTTTCGGCATAGGAAAAAGAGACAGAGAATGTTGCCGCCAGCAACACTCCTACAATAAGTTTTTTCAATACCATCAGGGTCCTCACAGAGAGTTCAAAAAGCGAAGGAGCACATCTCTATCGCTTTTTGTCATATTGGCGACAGCGTCTCGCGAGCTTTTCGCTTCTCCTCCATGCCACAGGATGGCTTCCAGCAGGTTTCTTGCTCGCCCGTCATGGAGAAAATTGGTGTGACCATTGACTGTTTCTGTGAGGCCAATGCCCCACAAAGGGGCAGTACGCCATTCATTTCCAGAAGCGCTTCCCACGGGACGGTTATCGGCAAGGCCGTCTCCCATGTCATGCAAAAGTAAATCCGTATAGGGCCAAATCAGCTGAAATTGATGTTCTTTTTGTGGCGCGTCCCGGCGGGTGACATATTTGGGGGTATGACACTCCGCGCAGCCGGCGCCATAGAACACTTCTTTGCCGCGTAGAACCTCCTTATTCTGTACGTTCCGGCGGGCTGGCACCGCAAGATTGCGGGAATAGAAGGTCACCAAATCCAGAACCGGGTTTGGTGCTTCTGTACCACCTAAATGTTTTTGAACACCGGATGGACGATCAAGACAGTCCTTTTGATTGAGTGTGCAATCGCCCCAATGACGGGGAGCCAGCGGACTTGAAATACCGATATCACCGGCAAAGGCGCTGGCGGATTGCAACGCAACTGACGGAGTTGATGCTTTCCAGCCAAACAGGCCTAGAAGGCGTTCCCCATTTCTTGCACCAGAAACTTCACTGATTTTGCCTGAAATTCCGTTGTTATCGGTATCAGAAGGGTCCGCCTGAATGCGAATGTCGCCCGGGTGAATGGCTTCAATCAGGCCAAGACCGATCATTTGCGGCGCAACACGCGGAGACAGAAAAACATCCTTTGCCATGGGACCATAGCCCAGGTTGGCGACGGAATAGGAGGGCTTGCGCAGAGAGACGACTTCGCCATCAGCGAGCGTAACCAGTTGTTCTGTATATTTAATCACCATCCTACCTTCTGCCTGAAGGCCGGTGACAGCAAAATCCTGTAACTGTCCACCATAGGTTGGTTCCGGTATTAATGCGTGTTCACCTGAGGCGATCATCGCTCTTTCCGCGTCTGTTTTTGGCGGAACAGACAAACGTAGAAACATAGACGTGGCCAGATCGTCCGGCCCTTTCGGCGGATGTCCCCGACCGTCTTTTAAATGGCACCGTTGGCAGGAGCGTGCATTGAAAAGCGGACCAAGACCATCGGATGCCTGGGTGGACGCGGGGGATGGAACCCAGATTTTTCGAAATAGACCATTGCCCAATTTAAAATCACGCTGGCCTTCAAAATCTAGATTTTCAAGATGTTGAGAAAAGGCATTCTCGTTCGGTGATGCAGTAGAGGTCGTACCGCCAGCGGACAGGGTCTCAAATCGTTCAGCCTTGGTGAAATCGCTGGTTTTCTGCGTTACTTTCAGGACGCGAGATCTGTCTTCCGCTGTCAGATCATTCCTGTACTCATTTGAGGCGGCAACGACTGGATTTTGAACAGGCAAAAGGACGGATAGCAGACTAATTACTGCGGCCAGGAGGGTTTTTTTGTACATTTTCTAGCTCTGACAAAAAGGGGGCGATGGATTGCATCGCCCCGGCAGGGATTTAACGGTATTACTGGAAGACAGCATTGGGGTTATCGAGGCTATCAGATCCTTCAATCTCAAGAGTTTTAAGGCCAAGGATAGACACAGCCCGTTCAATGGATCGTGTTTGATTGATCAACCCATCAATTGCGGCCTGGACAACAACGTTACCCTGTATATTGCCTTCACCAATCATCTGGTCATACGCTTCTATACTTTCCGCGCGGGCTTTCATGATAGCCATAGCCGTCACGGTCATATTGATTTTTTTTGTAAGCTCCGCATCAATCGATGCATCTTTTGATTTCACTAAATCGGAGATAGACGGGCCGCTAACAATGGCGCCATCAAGACGGCGATAATGCGCGGTATAGACGTTGCGAATGCCGATCTGGTCAAAATAATGTGAATTATGAGTGTTGTCGGAGAAGCAATCATGTTCTTCCTCGGGGTCATTGAGAAGCAGACCAAGCTTCATACGTTCGCCCGCCACTTCCCCGTAGGAGAGGGACCCCATTCCGGTCAGGATGACAGAAAGTTTTGCTGTTGGATTATCCAAGAGGATTTTACGGGCTTCACCATTTTCTGCCCAGTTTCCAACCATTTCCTCCAGATCACTCAGAAGAAGTTTCGATGCTGAGGTGAGATATTCGGCGCGGCGCTTACAGTTGCCACCGGTACAATTACTTACGTCATAATCGCTGGCGGGGCGGTTTCCGGCTCCAGGGCCTGTTCCGTTCAGGTCCTGACCCCACAAGAGAAATTCTATTGCATGATATCCCGTTGCTACATTGGCCTCCACTTTATCGGCTTCATGCAGCGTATCCGAGAGCAGGGAAGGGGTTATTTTCTGTGCATTTATCTGTTTACCATTTACCGTCAGGATGGGATTTGCGATGACGTTTACTGTATAAAGGCGGTTCTCATCGGACTCGTTACCGTATGAATTATCAACATAATCGATAAGACCTTCATCGAGCGGCCAAGCATTAACGCGTCCTTCCCAATCATCAACAATTGCGTTGCCAAAGCGGAATACTTCCGTTTGCTGATAGGGTGCGCGAGCTGCAATCCAGGCTATGC
Source organism: Sneathiella sp. (assembly GCA_016765515.1). GTDB lineage: Bacteria > Pseudomonadota > Alphaproteobacteria > Sneathiellales > Sneathiellaceae > Sneathiella. The sequence goes on from JAESPT010000105.1 coordinate 6,637, forward strand.
GAGCCACGGCCAGTGTTTCCTGTGATGGATTAGCAATTAGGGAACTTATTGACGCATCCAGGGTGCGCGCGGCGATCAAGCTGTCTTCAAATCCAGCATATGCAATATCAGCATAGGTGGACAGAACTGACGTTGGGTCAATATTTTTGGCCATTGCTTGTGGTGTTACCAGCATGACAAAGCCAGCGACCAGGCAGATTGATCGGTTCAGGTTTTTGAAAAGATGAAGCATAGAATTTCCATAATTTGAATTTGGCGTGGTCAACCGAATTGTATTGATCGGTGTGTTGGTTGAGATTTGTTGCATGTGAAAATCAGAATTGATCGCAATATTATTGCTATTAAGAATTATTATCAACAAAAATTTACGTGTGGATTAGTTTTTATGGAATTTTGAAATAACGCAGTCTGGTGAAAGAATAAAAGATCTCGATTTGCTAGATCGTTTTTATGTAATCTTCAAATGTGCGACCGGGTGTTGGATGAAAATTTTTACCAGTCAGAGTGACTGACATAATGCGGTCCAATCTAAAATTCCTGAAATCCTGTTGTTTTTCACACCAGGCTGTCAACAGCCAGGCATCATCAAAATTTGAGATCCCCAAGGGATGCACTATTCTTTGGCTGATCTCGTCTTTCAATGACAAATAGGTGAAATCCAGTTTTTCTTTGACGCGCATGGCCAGTCTGACATCCCTTATAATATCGGCTTCAAGAGGCGCATTTTTATGCGCTTTCGAATAGGCTCGAAAGGGAGTATTCAGAAATGGGCCCTTCATATCTTCAGGAAGGACAGCGCTGACTTTGGCGGAGACGCTTTTTGCGGCATGAGACAGAATAGTGTCCGATTTAGCGACGACTAATCGCATACCAAGGGCAAGTGCATCCATTTCATCAGCATCAAGGTGCAAGGGGGGCATAAAAAAACCGGCTTCAATTTGATACCCGATACCACTTTCGCCGCGAATAGGTGCCCCGAGATCTTGCAAGGCGGCCATATCCCGGTAAATCGTACGAACAGAAACATCAAACCTTTCGCCCAGGCTTTCTGCTGAAACGGGCTGGCGCACTGTTCTTAGGTAGTCAAGAATTTTGAATAATCGAATAAGTCTCATGCAGTACCCTGACATAATCTGTCAGGGGTGTCGTCTAATATTTGTCCTGTCCAGATGGGGCTTAACAATGACAAAGAATAAATTGGATGATGACATGCTGAATAAAGAGATGAACAATCTTGGGGTGATGGGGTTCGTCACTTTCGAAAAATTGCCGGATGTGAACAGTGAGGACGTGATAGCCGCTTCCTTAAGATGGCAGCGGGAATTCCTAAAACCCATGGAAGGAATGGGTTTTCACTGCTTACTTGGAAACTTAAACGGGGGATTTGCTGATTTAATTTTCGGGACAGATAGGTCTGCATTTGAAAGAATGAATGAATTATTTCCGTCAGCACCAAGCTCAGCCGCCATGATGAAATTACTGGATCGTGAAAGTATCTCCATGCGATCTGCGGAGTTGCTGAAAAAGGATTTTTCGATTCCTGTGTCTTTCTCGTGTGTTGAGGCTGGATTTATGAGGGCTGTTAAGCCCGGTCAACTGATGCCAGAGGATGTTGTTCATGCCTCAGAGACCTTGGAGAGAGATTATTTGGAAGCTTATGCCAATACACAGGGTCATTTTGTCGGCACGACGGAAGAAAATAGTTACTGTGAAGTGACCTTTGGCCAAACATTGGGCCAAACGCGAGAAATTTGCTTTGGATATGAAGCTGCAAAACCCTGTTCTGATTTTTTAGATCTCTTTGATAAACCCTCTTTCGAATTTGATTTTTGGTTTCCATTGGCGTGACAATAAAAAAGGCGGCTCT
>JAESPT010000106.1 GCA_016765515.1 Sneathiella sp.
ATACAGCGCCAACGGCAACGTCTTCCAGACCTTGCCGCAAGACTTCAGCGATCACGGTCATCACATCCTGCGTAGCGCCAGAGCCGCAATTATCCGCATGATCTAAAAGGATAACAGGCCCTTCCTCTATTTTTTTGGCCTCCGCTACACGATCTTCCAAAGGTGTATGCTTGAAAACGAAATCTCCTCGCAGAGCCCAGACTTTTGCCAAGATATCATCCCGAATTCTATCTGCCTTTTCTTGATCTCCATCTGTCACCACAATGACAGAATTACCCGCTTCTTTTATATCGGCAAGGGCAAACCCACCGAATGCTGTCGCGGCGATTACGCCTGTTTCCTGTTCAGCTTCCCGGCATAAACGGATCAATGTCGCCATCGGCTCATCATCAGTTCCCTGACACAGGGTTTGGCTCAGAACTGGTGTATTACCCCAGGACATAACAGGCTTTATTTTTCCGTCCAAGCTATCGAGCAAAGACTGACCGATCTGCTTTCCGACCTCATACATGTCCACGTGCGGATAGGTTTTATAACCGATCAATGTGGTGCAATTATTCACCATTTTTTCTGTCAGATTACAATGAAGGTCCAACGTTACAGCAATGGGAAGATATGGATCAATATCTCGGATCTTTTCGAGTAACATTCCCTCTCCATCTGATGTCACTTCAGAGACCATTGCCCCGTGAAGATCCAACATGACAGCATCCACGCCTTCTCGTACTGCCTCCAATATAGGCTCTACCAGATGATTATAGGCGTCTGCTGTTACCAAGCCTGAGGGCATTGCCTCAGCCGCAACAGGCGTCACTATCTCCGCGCCGATGGATCTGGCAAGTTCAATGTAGGCCCCCATGGGCATCGCCGTGCCTTCATAAGCTTTCAATGCATCTTCCCCGTGATGCGCGCTCCAGTCCTGAAACCGTTTCCAGTCCGCGACAACAGGAGAAAAAGTATTCGTTTCATGTTTCATCATCGCGATGAGAATACGCATGGAGCTTCACTTCCTTGAGGAAAATTATGTTTGATTTCAAACTATCTTAACAATTTGAGCGACCCTGCCAAGCTAAAAAAAATTTGTATACACCCAATAAAAAAGCCCGGCCGCAAGGCCGAGCTTTTCAATAACTTTAGCGGGTTGCTTTTTTAGTCGCGATTTCCAAGCAAGCTTAGCAGCATCAAGAACATGTTCAGGAAATTCAGATAAAGAGAGACCGCCCCCATAATAGCGCCTTTTTCCAGCACTTCCTGGTCATGACCATGGTAATATTGTGATTTGATCCGTTGTGTATCAAATGCTGTCAGGCCCGTGAAAATCAACACACCGAGCACTGAAATAACAAAATGCATCATGGAAGAGGCGAGGAAGATATTCACCACAGAAGCGATAATAATGCCAAAAAGCCCCATAATCATGAAAGAGCCCATTCCGGTCAGGTCACGTTTTGTCACATAACCAAACAGGCTGGCAGAACCGAATGTTGCTGACGTAATGAAGAAAACTCGAACAACACTTTCAGCGGTATAAATCTGGAAAATATAAGATATAGACACACCGAACATCAGCACCATAACCCAATACAGCACTTTGGTTGTCGCAACACTGGTACGGCTCATGGCAAACAGAATGCCTAACGGGGCGAGCATCACAACCCATTGAAGGGGAGTCCCAAATACAGCATTATACAACGCAGGTGTACTGGCAGTGAAAGCCGCAGCGGCCCCACTCAATGCCAAACCTGATGCCATATAATTGTATACCTTCATCATGTGACTGCGAAGGCCTTCGTCCAAAACCGCTTGATCTACTGCGCGTGTTCCAGCCGAATTCATTCTCGTATAATCGGTTGCCATATTTTCCTATCCTTCAGGAATTAGATTTGTTCTAAATATTGGGGGAAAAGGAGAAAAATTCAAGTAAAATCACTCTCTCAATCGGATCGGAGCACGGGAGCGACCTTTTCACCCAGCGCTTTCCACGAACCCAACAGGCCAAATACAATGGTGACGCACACACTTATCACAACAGTGCCGAAGACTGTCAGGGGCAGATTTACCCATTTTGCATCCAGAATTTCAGTAATCACCATATACGCTGCGATCCAACCGGCAGCCGCAGCGATCACCGATGTAATTAATCCGAGTAACGCATACTCCAACAGAAAAGTTTTAAAGATATCCCGCCGCGTCGCCCCCAGTACTTTCAAAATGACCGCATCATAGACACGTTTGCGATGCCCCGCGGCAAAGGCTCCAGCCAGCACGAGGATACCTGCAACCAAAGTGATCGACGCTGTCGCGGTTACCGCTGAAGAGAGCTGTTCCAATATCTTCGATACTGTTTGCAAAGCCTCCTTCATGCGGATAACGGATATATTGGGGAACCTATTTGTTATGGCTCTGAACAGACTGGTTTCTGCGGCGCTCCCCGCTTTTGCTGTGGCCAAATGACTATGAGGCGCCGCAGCAAGAGTGTTTTGATCAAAAACGATAACAAAGTTAATGGCCAATGTGCTCCAGTCTATCTCTCGTAAATTGGCTATTTCTGCCGTTATCTCTCTCCCCATGACATTAACTGTCATCGTATCGCCGATCTCTATCCCCAAGCCATCAGCGGCGTGCCGATCCAGGCTGATGAGAGGTTTTCCTGTGTAATTTTCCGGCCACCACGCGCCTTCGACAACCGTTGCATTGACCGGAATAGTGCTAGCGTAGGTCAATCCTCGATCGCCTCGCAGAACCCATTTCGAGTCACTGGTAACCGATATTTTTGATGCAGGAACGCCGTTCACTTTAACAATTCGACCCCGCATATTGGGAACATGATTAACATCCCGAACCCCCGTAATATCGGTCGCGGTCTCTATGAAATCATCCAGTTGGGTATTTTGAATATCTATAAAAAAGAATGCAGGGGCATTTTCCGGCAACTGATCCTGCACCTGTTCCCGAAGATTTCCTTCAATCAGGGCAACGGTTACAAATAATGTTAAGCCAAGCCCCATTGAAAGAACGATACTCGCCGTTGAGGATCCGGGACGATGGAGATTCGCAATGGCAAGCCTTAAAGTTGGGATACGAGATCTGGGGACAAGGCGTGCAACATATTGAACAAGATATCCCACACCCAGAAGAACAACAAAAATGCCTCCCGTAGCAACAACAAAACCCGCGGCAAACATCTTTTCTTCAACGGTCAGGACAGCCAAAGCAACGAGGCAGATGAATGTCACGGCGATCACACCAAGATAAAAAGGCCTAGGCCAACGCCGTCTTGAAACAACATCGCGAAACAGGGACGCTGCCGGCGTTTCTCTGGCCCGTGCTAACGGCCAAATGGCAAATAAAGTTGCTGTCAGCAAACCATAGGCCGCCGCAAGCAAAAGGGGCCCCAGCTGAAACGTCACAACAGCAGGAACAGGAAGAGCGGTAGCAAGGAATTGAGAGGCGACGACCGCCCCGCCAAATCCCAACAACAACCCGACTGTTGATCCAACGAATGCCAGCACCAGAACCTGCATATAATGGATACGAAAAATAAAGCTGCTGCTGGCACCAAGGCATTTCAAGGTGGCAATC
>JAESPT010000107.1 GCA_016765515.1 Sneathiella sp.
GGGGCGGATCAGCCGATCAGGATTCTTCTGAAGGGATGAAAACTGGCCGGCAAAGGAGTAGCGCTACTCTACTCCTTTGCGCAGGAACTAGGGTCAGGACCTATTAAATAATCAGCGATTAGCCAAAAAATGATCGATGCCGGCTTGCGCGCAATCCATATCTTGTTGCGGGGTGCCGGAACTGAGGCCAATACCGCCGACGACTTCACCGTCGACAAAAACAGGGTAGCCACCGCCGACAACGCAAATACGTCCGCCAATTGCCGTGTGAATTCCGAAGGCCAGATTGCCCGGTTGACAAACGGCATTATATTCATGGGTTGCCTTGCGAGCCCCGCCAGCTGTAAAGGCTTTATCCTGTGCAATAATTGCGCTTGTTACTTTACCGCCATCCATCCGTTCAAAAGCGATGAGTTGGCCTGACTCATCAACAATGGCGATACACATGGGGATACCAATATCTGTCGCTTTGGCCCGAGCGCCATCAATGAGAATTTTGGCATCGTCAATGGATAGGCGGTTAATGGTCAGCATTTATAAGACTCCTCAAACGTGGGATATAAGCCGCTTTGCCGCGGCACTTCATTTTTATCGATGGCTCTAAAATCGTGTTTCAGGCTATCATTAATGCCTTTATTTTCAAGCTTTTGAGGTCCCTTCGGACCAAATACATCAAGTTTTGAATGCTTTTTCCACGATCTGGAAAGAGGGTTGAAAATGTAGGAAATATTACCGTGAGTTTCCTAAGAGCTCATGGCGGCGGTCTCTCGGTTTTCAACGACTAGTCCGGCACGTTCACAGGAATTGATTTCGTCGCTAACCGTCGCCCGCTGGATATCCCGTGGGTAACGCATATCCTCATAGGCGGTTCCCCGGTGCATTGTGCAACGGTTGTCCCAGATCACCAGATCATTTTGTCGCCAGCGATGGATGAAAACATATTGGCGCTGGGTCGCATGATCGATCAAGCGGTCGATTAACTCCCGGCCAGGGCCTTCCTCCATTCCTATAATCTTCCCGGCGTGGGACGCGAGATACAAGTTCTTGCGATTGGTTTTCTCCGATGTCCAGATAATTTTTTGCGGCACGGGGGGCATGCTTTTAATTTCGTTTTCGGAAAAATCGTCAAACATCATTCGGGCTCGGGAATATCGGATGCAATGCTCTGCGACCAGATCTTCCAACTCCTCTTTCAGGAGATCATGCAGATCATCATAGGCCGCACGCATATCGGCAAACTCCGTGTGCCCGCCGACGGGCGGAATACTTCGGGCATAGAGCAAACTCGCCCGGGCGGGGATAAACTTAAAGGACGAATCCCTATGCCACAGGCGATTTCCTGTTCGAAAAATGCGTAATCTGTCCTCTTTAGCCTGAATAGTATCGTCAGGATTCAGGTTGGATACATCAGCCAAATCGAGCCGCACTCGCATTTCTCTGCCTTCACGGTGGCGCGCAATAGACTGTTCCAAGGGCCCGAAATGACCGGCAAATTCTACATGCTGTTGTTGGGATATATGCTGATCGGGGAAAATGAGAACTGAATATTTTGAAAAGGCATCATCAATGACGGCAGCCGCGTCATCCGTCAAAGGTTGGGACAGATCAATATCCCCAATCTCCGCACCAAAATCCGAAGTCATCGGCCAAACACTGGGCATCAGTTTTTCCTTCTTTTTATTCAATTCTTTAGATTACGCTACTCTTGCAACGGTCAGAATGCAATGATCACCACAAACTCTGGTACTGTATGAGATGTACAGTAGAAGGGCACCATCTCAGTTCATATTATATTTTTCTACCGTATCCTTGACAGGCTGTTCTTGCACCGCTTTGATAGGGCGTATCCATCTTGCAAGCAGTGATGGGTGAATGATTTGGGCAGTTGAGAAGGAGCCGGAATGTCTTTAACCGATGCTGAATTGAAGACTTTTGATGAGCAGGGGTATCTGTTTTTCCCCGGAAAATTTACCCCGCAGGAAGCCGCTCTTCTGAAACATGAGGCGGATACCGTTTATGGGAGCAACCGAAAAGAAGTTTGGCGGGAAAGTTCAGGCGCTGCGCGGACAGCCTTTGCCGCGCACACATATAATGAAGGTTTTCGCCGGCTTGGTGCTCATCCGCGACTTATTGATCCAGTAATGCAAGTTCTGGGCGGGCCGGTTTATATGCATCAGTTCAAAGTGAACGCCAAGGCAGCGTTTGACGGTGAAGTCTGGCAGTGGCATCAGGATTACGGAACCTGGAAGCGGGAGGATGACATGCCCGAACCGCGGGCGATGAATATCGCGATTTTTCTGGAAGAGGTGACCGCTGCAAATGGCCCTTTATTGTTCATTCCGGGCAGTCACAAGATGGGGGTTATTGATGCCGGGCATGATCTGCAAACAACCTCCTATCCCTTGTGGACCCTTGACCGGGACAAAGTAACCGAGTTGGCCGAACGGGGTGGCTGCGTTGCGCCGACGGGTCCTGCCGGAAGTATGATCTTGTTCTCATCGCTTCTTGTTCATGCAAGTCCTGCCAACATTTCACCTTTTGGACGTATCATTGTCTATCTATCGCTTTGTCGTGTGGATAATCATATCCGGGCGTTTAACCGGGAAGAATGGATTGCCCATCGGGACTTTGCGCCCATTAAATCTTTGAGTGATGACTGCCTGGACGAGCTTGTCGCTCAACATGGTCGCGCAGCGGAGTAACGAAGGATGTTTGTTTATCAGGAACTTGCTGCCCGTGCCGAAGAAGGGAGACCTGTTCGTGTCGGCTTGATTGGCGCGGGAAAATTTGGCTCCATGTTTCTCTCCCAGGTAGCAACGACACCAGCGCTTGAGGTGACGGTTATTGCCGATCTAGATCCTGCTCTGGCAAAAGAAGCCTGCAGAACTGTTGGGTGGCCAGCCTCCCTGATCGACAGGACAACATTTGTTGAGGATGCATTAGCCATGATGAAGGCTGGCGGTGTCGATGTTGTTGTCGAGGCCACAGGGAACCCAGTCGCTGGTGTGATCCACGCATTGGAGGCAATTCGAAACGGGCTTCACATTATCATGGTGAATGTGGAAGCTGACGTTTTGGCTGGTCCCTTGCTTGCTCAGGAAGCACGCCGGGCAGATGTTGTCTACTCCATGGCTTACGGCGATCAACCGGCTCTCACCTGCGAACTTGTAGAATGGGCGCGGGCGACAGGGTTTGACGTGGTCGCGGCAGGAAAGGGGACCAAGTACCTGCCCCAATTTCATACATCAACGCCGGACACGGTTTGGGATCATTACGGACTGTCGCCAGAACAGGCGGCCAAGGCCGGGATGAAAAGCCAAATGTTCAACAGCTTCCTCGATGGTACCAAGTCGGCACTGGAAATGGCGGCGATTGCCAATGGGACCGGTCTCACACCGCCGCCGGATGGTTTACTGTTTCCGCCGGCAGGGATGGACGATCTTGCTACTGTTCTTCGCCCGTCATCCGAAGGAGGGCAGCTTCACCATAAGGGGCAGGTTGAAGTAGTTTCATCCCTGGAGCGTGATGGCCGTCCGGTTTTTAAAGATTTGCGCTGGGGTGTTTATGTGGTTATCGAGGCCCCTAATGATTATGCAGCGGCCTGTTTTCGCCAATATGGTATGAACACAGATGCCTCCGGGCGTTATTCTGCCATGTACAAACCCTTTCACCTGATTGGGCTGGAGCTTAATATCTCCATTCTGTCAGCGGCTTTGCTGAATAAGCCAACAGGCATGACCAACGGCTTTCGCGGAGATGTAGTCGCAACAGCAAAGCGCGATCTGAAAGCGGGAGAGCTGCTCGACGGTGAAGGAGGTTTCACGATCTGGGGGAAACTTTATCCTGCCGACACATCCTTGCAGTTGGGCGGACTTCCCATTGGTCTAGCCCATAATGTGAAGTTGATATCAGACATTTCAGCGGGCTCACCAGTCCGGTGGCAGGATGTGGAGATCGACGAAACTTTGAATATTGTAAAATTTCGCCGAAAAATGGAAGCAGATTACTCAACTCAAAGTGCAGATTGATTTCCCTACATCGGCGGCAGATGTTGCATGAATCGTACTTTTGTACTCTCCAACCGCTCATGAGCCGTGCATACGCCCTGTGCTAAAGGGGTTCCTCTACTTTTATTGAACGGTGCTGATATCAGTGCAAAAAGAAGCCCCAAGGAATTTGAAGGCTTTGCCGTGAATTTGGTAACGAGTTTTAGAGGATTCAATGTCAATGTCATCAGGAACTCCTGTCTTGCGATGACATCATTTGACATTTTTTTATATCCAAATAAAATTGCCTATAAATGAAAACTTCTATTCAAAAGTGAATACATGGACTGGAACCAGATAAAAGTGTTTGCAGCTGTGGCTGCTGCCGGATCGCTGTCTGGCGCGGCCCGCGAACTTAGAATGAGCCAGCCGACCGTCGGACGGTATGTGGACGCTTTGGAGCAAACACTGAATGTTCGATTGTTCGATCGGGAACCTCGCGGCTACGCAATCACTGTCGCAGGGGAGCGTCTCTTGCCACAAGTGGCTACGATGGAACGGGCTGCCTATGCTCTGAAGGATACTTCCAATTCGCCTGTGGATCAGATGACCGGAACCGTCAGAATTACCGCCTCTGAAATGTCTAGCCGGTTTATTGGAAGGCGGCTTGCGGATTTGCGGGATAGTTTGCCTGGTGTTTGCATAGAAGTATTGACCACGAATAAGATCGTTAATATGTCCCGACGTGAAGCTGATATCGCGATCCGGGCATCCATGCCGACCACTGGGGATTTACGGGTAAAACAGGTCTTTACCGGTCATATGGCCGCCTATGCTAGCCGGGAATATGTGACGGCTCATCCAGAAGTCTTGACCGAGGAAAGATATAGCGCCTGTGATTGGATCGTGATGATGGGTCGGTATGCGGCTGATATCCCGTTCAAGCAGACGTTGGCTGAAAGAAATGTGACTCATTTTCCCATTCAATGTGCGTCGGTCCACACAATGGTCGAGGCTGTTCTCGGCGGAGCGGGGGCGGCCTTGCTGTTTACGGAATATGCGGCTGACATTCCTGACTTGATACAGGTTTCTCCGGTTATCGATGATTTGGATTTAGCGTTTTGGATGGTGGCGCATGCTGAAGTGTTGGCGCAACCTCGGGTACGAGCCGTTTGGAACTGGCTGGATAAAATATTTTCGCAAGATCTATGAGAGTTTCATGCAACACGGACGTCTAAAAGGGCCGTGCGTTTCTGGTTCATGACCATGTCGATGGCCTGTTCCAGGATAGCTGGTAATTCCTGACCGTTTGTAACTTTGCAGGCCCAGGCATCGCTTGCCTCTGCGATTTTGCTAAAATCGGGGCTGGGAGACAGGGATGTAAGCGGCATCTGATTACTGTTCGCCGCATGCCCATCTGGATACATTTGGGCAACCGACTGTCTGACGGCGCCCCATTCGGAATTGTTCACAAGAAGGATAAGAAGCGGGATGTCATAAGCTTGCATGATCTGATGGCAAGCCACCGGATTGGAAAAAATGTAGGAGCCATCGCCCATGGTTGCGACAATCAACCGCTCCGGTTTGGCCAGTTTCATCCCCATTGCTGTCGGCAGGGACCAACCAAGGCCGCCTGAATGGGGCTCTTGAAACCAGCTTTTTGGTTTGGTTAATGTCATGGGGCCAAGGGGGCAGCCAAGTTCTGAAAGAATAGTGGCCTCATGGTTGGCTATGGCGTTCGACAGGCACAATGACACGTAAGCCTTGCTCATGATAGGACCCGCGCCTTGCGATGCTTCATCACGGGCTGCTTGTCGCACGTTGCTCGTCCGGGTTTCAATGTCAGCGCGGCGTGTGTCTACGCTCCTTTGTTCTTGTTGGTCATGAACACTCATCGCATGCTGCAATTCAACAATGCCTGCACTGGTCTCCGTAGTGATGGATAGATCAGATCGGAAGTTTCTCACCGGAATGCGACTGAACAGCGGGTTGGGACCGAGATGAATGATTTTGGCACTCGGCTTTGGCGTGTGAATATCTGGTGACCAGGGGGCCAAAGCGTCGATCACAAGGATAACGTCAGCTTCCGATAGCCAGGGTTCTGGGTCAACGCCAGCCCACATGGGATGATCCGTTGGAAGGCCTATTTGTGTTGCCCAGTAATGGACAACCGGAATAGAAAATTTCTCTGCTATGGACGAGAGAGCCTCAAAGCCCGCTGCCTCATTTGGTCCGCGCTGAACAAAGATAACCGGGTTTTTGGCCTGGACCAGCCACGCCGCTGCCTGGGCTATTGCCTTCACAGGTGGTTCGGCAAGCGAGGGGGCCATCAACCTGCCAGTCTCAGTATCATTCGTTTTAATCGTCTCTGTCAGGACTTCACGGGGTAGACTTAAATAGACAGGCCCCTTGGGTGTTGAAGAGGCAATTGCATGGGCGCGATCGAGCATTTCGTTGATTTGCTCGGGAAACCTTAACTCATAATCCCATTTAACTGCTTCACGAACGAGGGCTGTCTGGTCGCGCATTTCCTGTCCCCAGCCAATGGGAACTGTCCGTGATCCAAACCGGCCCTTCTCGGTGGTCGGTGTGCGCCCGGACATCAGAATCATCGGGATGTGATCCGTTGCCGCATTCAAGGCACCGATCGCCCCATTGGCCAGGCCCACATTGGTGTGTAGCATGACAGCTTGTGCCTTGCCGCTCATGAAATAATATCCGTGGGCCATGCCCATGGCGGCATGCTCGTGCGGAATGGTGATGGCGTGCGGTAATTCGGTGCCATCAGCTGCAGCTTTGGCCAGTCCTTCGATAATGGGCGGGAAATCTGTACCGGAATTTGCAAAAACATAGTCAACATCCAGCTTCTTCAACCGTGAAAAAATAGCTTCACCGGCTGAAGGGTTTTGTTTCCGCATGTCTTTCTTTTCCATCTGCCGGCCCACCTAAATGCATTGACATTTCAATATATGAAATTATGATTTCATTAATATCACATTTGCAGTTTTTTGAGTCAAGCCTCGCGGAGGAACCCGATGGCGACCCCTGTTAACAATTCGGTTGTGAAATCTTTCGCGATCCTAGATATTTTTGATGATCACCGCGACGAGATTACTACGCTGGATGTGGTGACGCGTTTGGGTTTCAATACGGTAACGGCGCACCGTTTTTTAAAGACCCTGGTGCATGTCGGGGCACTGATCTCGCCGCACAAAGGCGTCTATCGGTTAGGGTTTAAACTTGTCGATTATGGAGTGCAGGCCAACTCCTCCAAACAGTTGGCATTTCTCCTGCAACCGTTCCTTAATGCTCTTGCGGCGCAAACTAACGAAGGCGCCATGGCGACTGTTTTTGACGGATCGGCTGTGACATGTATCGCAACAGCCTATTCGGATCAGGCTTTTGTGTTTAATGCACGCGTTGGCGCTCGCCATGAAGCCTATGCGACAGCAAATGGTAAAATTTGGCTCGCCAATATTGGGCCGGACCGACTTGAAAGCTATCTTGTCTCCAATGAACTGCTTCCGCTTTCTGAAAATACCCTGACGGATCGAGAGGCGCTGCTTAACGAGTTAGAGAAGGTGCGTAACGCTGGGTATGCAACAAATCACAGTGAACGGGAGACGGGTTTGCATGCCATTGCCGTTCCGGTATTTTCCAGAACCGGTGAAATGGTTGCCGGAGTATCGGTTTTTGCGCCTGCGCAACGCATGGATCCTGAGAATGAGAAGAATATACTCGAAATTTTGATGGGCATTGTCAAGCGCGTGCAATCGGCTCTCTACGGAGCGTCATAGCATTCCTCAATTCAATTTCGAATGGCGGCGACTAGCCTCTATTTGATTAGCCAGATTGATCAACGCCTGACCTAGCTCAAGGGCTGTCGCGGGCGTGAGCTCGGGGGCGTTACCATCGGCACCCTCCGTTGAAAGAATTCGAATAGTTTCCGGATGATCTGCATTGAGAGAAATCGAGATCTCGACACTGCTGCCAAAATCACCCTCAAAATTGTGTTTATCGGTCATAGTCTCTTCTCATTTGTTTGCTGAACGCAATTTAACATAAAAAATGTGGAATTTACGCGTGCGAATGTTCTTTATGGTTGAGCGTTGGTTGTTTTTTTGCCGAGGCCAAACATGTGGTTGGTTTGTATTATGATCGACACTAGCTCAAGATAAAAATAATTGAATATTCGGGTGAGAAACGCATTTGGGGATTGCATATGACATAAAATCGACTAGCTCATTGAGAGCGGGGGAGAATATAAGGAATTGATAGATGACGGATGCGCCGACTGCTGACAATGCCCATGAACCCGATGTGTTTAGCCGCGGAAGTTTGACTTTAACCTATGAACTTATTCGTAAAAGCGATGCCGAACTTGCGTTAGCTGTCCGCAATATTTGTCAGGGTGACTCCTTGCCCCGGAATCCTAAAGCAGAAAATAACAAAAATTCTGACTATTTCAGGGTTGGACTGGATTCCTTTCAGGTCCGTGCCATTGTCGAAGGCTTGATGACACTTGAAAACGCAGACCCCGGCAGAGCCATATTGGCCAAAGCGCTTATCGAGGATTGGATGCAGTTGGCTCAGAAAATGATTGATGAACTTCCCAATGAAGAAAAGCCGACCATACACTGAGAAAATATAACCGGACGCGTGATCTGAAAGTGGCAATATCTCCTGCTTTGGCCAAAAAGGAGCAGGGCAAGTTTTTTATTGGGAAATTCCTATCACGCCTTTACCATTAGATAAAAGTTAATTAGAATTAATTTATGTATAAACCGCAATTTACCTAATCATATTGGGCCATTAATCAGGAACGGGGGCGATGACCACACTTAGCCTTGTCAATGACAGCTTAAGAGCACACGCACCTGAGCCCGCTTGGTCGATGCGCGTGCGCCGGCGGGGATACCAGCGGATGTTGGTGGTCAGCTCTCAAATAAATTATTACTATTTTTGGGAAAAGCGCTGGTTCTTCATCTCTATGCTCATTGGCTACACATTGCTAAACATACCTCCTCCAGAAGGTTTATCCCACGAGGGAATGGTTGTCCTCGCCATGTCAATCGTCGCGACCATTCTGTTTATCACGGAGCCGGTTCCCCTGCCGACGGTTGCGTTGCTGATAATCGTCGGGCAGATATTTCTACTGGGTATCTCCTCGACAGAAGTCGCCCGCAGTTTGATGACGGATTCAGTGCTGTTTATCATGGGATCACTGATGTTGGCTGTGGCCGTAGTTAAACAAAAACTTGATAAACGAATTGCCTGGCTCATCATCCGGTTTACCGGCACCAAAACCGTAAATATTTGCTTCGGTATCTCCGTTGTCTCCGGATTGTTGGCATCTTTTATCGGGGAACACACGGTTGCTGCCATGATGTTGCCGGTTGGGGTCACACTGATCACCTTGACATCGGATGACCCGAAACAAGTCCGTAATCTGGCTGCAGTACTGCTGTTTTCAATCTGTTACGGGGCGTCTGTCGCGGGCATTGGAACACCGTCTGGCGGTGCCCGTAATGCGATCATGATTGGCTATTGGAAAGAGTTTTTCTACGATCCAACCAACCCGGAAACAAACAAGTTTCTCATCGATTATGTAACGTGGATGATCTACGCCTACCCCATGTTTCTGATACAGCTTCCTTTGGTAACGGTGATCCTGCTTTGGACCTTCAAGCCGGAAGTCACCGTCTTGGGCCGGGCGGCTGCAAAATTACGACAGGAAATACTGCTTCAAGGGCCTATGCGCCCCAGTGACTGGGTCTCTATTATTTTGTTTGCCGGCATTTTATATAGTTGGGTTTTTATCTCCTCTGACGTTGGGATGGGGACCATTGCTATCCTGGGGGCCGCTGTTTTCCTCATCGCTGGTCTGGTTCGTTGGGAAGATCTCAATTCCGGCGTCAATTGGGGGGTTGTTCTCCTTTATGCCGCGGCGATTTCCTTAGGGGTGCAAATGCAACAAACCGGAGCGGCGGAATGGATTGCCGAAAATTTCCTGTCTATTCTTGAACCGATTGGCGCAGATAGCGGTGTCGGCCTTTGGGCCGCTGTCTCGGTTTTAACAACAGCGGTCACAAATACCATGTCAAACGGCGCCGCCGTTGCTGTTTTAGGGCCAATTGTATTGAAGCTGGCAACGGTTGCGGGCGAGAGCCCCATTATCCTGGGGTTCGTTACTTCTATTTCCTCCGCATTTGCCTATCTTACAGTGGTTGGGACACCCGCCTGCACAATTGTCTACGCGTCTGGTTATCTGAAAACCACCGATTTTCTGAAGGTTGGGTGGCGAATGATGATCATGTCCATTTGTATCATGCTGGCGTCGGCGTCGGTATATTGGCCGCTGATTGAGAGTTGAGGAGGGAGGATGCCGTTCAAATCCAATACGAAATCCACGCTGGAATTAGACAAAGAACTCCGGGCGTTTCGCAAGACCAGATTTAGGCTGTTAATCTGTATCGATGGTTCTGATGAATCCTATGAGGGGTTGAAGCTGGCTTCCAAATTGGGGCGTAACCATGATGTGGATATTGTCCTTCTTTATGTCCGGCCGATAGATCAAGGCCTTCGATCCGGCGGACTACAGCTCAGGGTCGTCCGGGAAAATATGCTTGAATGGGGATTGGAATTACCGGGTATCAAATATCTGAAAAAGGGATTGGATATTTTAATCGGCGAGAAGGGCATGGCTGCAGATTGGACCGAAAAGTCCACTCATACGGATGTTTGGGGGGATCCTATGGGCGACAACAAAATCGAATATCGTCACGATACAGGCAGAAGTATTGTGATGAAATTGAAGACAGCGCCTGATCCTGCAAGCGGCATATTGGATCAATATGAACTTGGGCCCTACAACTTGATTGTCATGGGAGAGCCCAGTCGCTGGCGCGGCGAATTAATGTCTTTTTGGAATGCGGGTGTTGTCCAGAAAGTTGCCATGTTATCTCTCTGTTCGGTCATGGTGGCCCGCAAGCGGGAGAATGTGGAGGGGCATTTGATCTGCACAGACGGGAGCGAGAACTCTCTTGATTCCGTCCGCAGGCAAGCTGTCTTGGCGCAATATCTGGAAAGTCCAATAACTCTGCTCTGCGTAACCCCGCTTAAAGAAGACCTTGATAAAATCAAATACACGGTGGAGAAAACCAGACTCAGTTTGGAAAAATCAGGGATTTCCATCAAAGAAACGCGCGCAATAGTCGGTGATCCAGTGGAAAAAATTACTGAAATTGGAGCAGATTTTGCGGTGATCGCCGTCTCTGATTCCGGCAAGTCCAGTATGAAACGCTTTATCCTGGGCAGCGTCGCTTTTAACGTTATGGGCAAAGCAAAGACGTCCGTATTAAACGCTCGGTAAAAGCTCTGTAAATCCATATTGAGCCAAAGCTGGCCGCAGTTGCCCTTGCTCTAACTTCCCGTTGAGAAAAAGACTTCCCTCGTGAACTGGGTATAATCGGATTCGAACAACATGATCGCGAGAAAAAGCAGGATTAACGAAGGGGGCGTTATGACGGCATAAATGAGAGCTACGCGTTCCCAGGCCATATGCATGAAGAAGGCAATAATCAGGCTGGCTTTCGCGAACATGAAGATCAGGATGAGTGACCAGCGTAAATATCCCTCAAAATTGTAATAATCCACCATGTAGGAGAAGAAACTCAAGACAAAGAGCAAGCCCCAGATCCACAGGTAGATGCTTATCGGATGTTGTTGTCCTTGTTCGCTCGACATGACGGTCCTCACCACAAATAGAAGAATGCAAAAATGAAAACCCAGACCAAATCAACGAAATGCCAATAGAGGCCCATGATTTCAACGATTTCATAATTTCCTTTTCGGCTCGTGAAGAACCCTCGTCGTTCATTATCAAAATCACCACGCCAGACTTTTCGCGCTACAATTAATAAGAATAAAACCCCAATGGAGACGTGGAAGCCGTGAAACCCTGTGATCATGAAAAAGGTGGACCCGAACTGGTGAGCACCAAAGGGATTGCCCCACGGCCTGACACCTTCATGGATTAACTTTGTCCACTCAAAAACCTGCATACCGACAAAGGACGCCCCGAACAAGGCGGTGAGCAGGATAAGAAATGTCGTCGTTCGTCGATCTTTGGCATATCCATATTTGACGGCAATCGCCATGGTGCCACTACTGCTGATCAGGATGAACGTCATGATGGCGATCAGCAGGAGCGGAAATGGCTCCCCATTGACATTAAGTGAGAAGACTTGACTTGTATTGGGCCAGGGGACCTTGGTTGAGTTGCGCACGGTCATGTAGGAGACAAGGAATACCCCGAATATGAAAGTATCGCTCAGTAGAAAAACCCACATCATGGCTTTCCCCCACGGAACCTGCTTGAATGCCTGCTGGTCTGAAGACCAGTCTTTGGTAAAGCTGGACAAACCGGTCGCGCTGCCGTGATCTGTTTCCGGAACTGAATCAGTTAAATGAGACTGCACCATGTTTTCCACCGTTCTTCAGGAAATAAGGTCAGGAATTGAGGGACTGACACGAAAATGACAATCCAAATCAGAAGTAGGAAATGCCAGTAATGGGCTAACAAGCGGGTCGTCTGGGCAAGGGCCGCTGGATTTTCACCCCGAAATGCTTTTAGAGCCGTATGAAGCCAGACGATTAGCCCGCCCAGTAAATGGACACCATGAAGGCCTGTCAGCAAATAGAAAAAACCGTTTATGGGGTTTACGCTTGCGTAAAATCCAAGATCCACCAGCTCTCTCCAGGCAAGGAGTTGGCCCAAAACAAAGGTTAGGCTCAATAGTCCGGCAAGGAGCAGATTATTTTTAAACGGCCCCATTCTACCCGTAGCGGCCGCAGATTGCGCCCGCATATAGACAAGGCTGCATAGGATCAACACGATAGTGTTAACCCACAGCAGGGAGGGTTCCGGCAGGCCGCGCCAGTCTGGAAAGACGATGCGGCCAGAATAAGCCACATAGAGGAGCAAAAACAGAACAGTCACCACGCCAAGGAAAATTCTGAGACCCAGAGTAGCCGGGGAGGCTTGAAACGCACTCCCCTGAAACTGGTCATCCAGAAGAGCCTGCTCCCTAGTCCAGGGTTTGCTTGTTACTGTTTTGAACAAGCTCATGTGGGCTCCGCCTGGACTCCATTGGGGCTGTCTGGATCCACTTCTACATCCGCCGTTGCCATATTCTGCGGAATAAAATCATCTTTCGCACCAGGAACACTGTAGTCATAGGCCCAGCGATGAACCACGGGCAAATCTTCGCCGAAATTTCCGTGCTTGGGCGGCATATGTGTGGTTTGCCATTCCAATGTGGTTGCCTGCCAGGGGTTTTTCTCGGATATTTTACCCTTAAATGTGCTCCAGACCAGATTGAA
>JAESPT010000108.1 GCA_016765515.1 Sneathiella sp.
CCGAAGAGAGCGACGCATCTCTTCCATCATATTAATCGTATCTACGCGCTGTGCCCCCGGTGTAAAGACAATATTCGCATTGACGATATCGGCCTCAGGAGACGGAAAGAAATTAAATCCAATGCGTCCCCCTGCCATCATCCCAAAAGACAGAATAAGGATAGCAATGGCAGCGGAAAGAGTCGCATAGCGCCATTCAACGATATGTTCCACCAGTCGCTTGAACAGGTGAGTTTGAAAATAATGAAATTTTCCATCGAACCACTTACGCAAACGGCTGTCGGTTCCCTGATGTCGAAGGGCACCCCGCATATGCCCTGGAAGAACCAGAAAGCATTCAATCAGACTGGCAACCAACACGGCGACGACTACAGCCGGAATAGCGCCGATGATTTGTCCAATAATATCCCCGATCATGAAAATCGGTAGAAATGCTGCAATTGTTGTCAGGCTGGAAGCAAATACCGGGGCAAGCATTCGAAGGGCGCCCTTTTCTGCAGCCTCAAGCGGCTTATATCCCTGGGACTTCAAATAACTACTATGCTCACCAACAACAATAGCGTCATCAACAATGATTCCGAGGCTCATGATGATTGCAAACATACTGATCATGTTAATGGACTGCCCCGTGAACAGCATGACCCCGGCGGTCGCCAGAATGGCAACCGGAATTCCCGCAGCAACCCAGAAAGCGACGCGTACGTTCAAAAAAACGATCAGGACAACAAGAACGAGCGCCAAGCCCCCTAATCCATTATTAAGCAACAAGGCTATTCGATCTTCGATGAGACTCGCTTGCACGTCATATTGTTGAATCTTAAGTTCACTCGGCCAACGATGTTTCTCTTTTTCCACATAGTCAGCAACAATTTTTGCTGCTTCCAGGGCATCCGTCGATTGGGAGCGCTGAACATGTATCTCTACAGCCTGCTCGCCATCAATCAGTCCGGTTTTTCCATTTTCGGAGAAGGCATCCTTTAAAACGGCGATATCCCGCAGATAAACTTTTTCGCCGCCCGGCAGGGCTTTGACTTCCAATTGACCCATGGATTGAGCGTCATTTTTCTGCTCCAATGAACGAAGCTGACGCTCATAACGGCCGCCCATGGTTCCCAACGGAACGTTTTTTGAATTATTCCTTATGACAACAGCAATATCGTTCAAAGTAAGGTCATAATGGCGAAGCGCGTGATCTTGTACTTCGACCCATAATTCTTCATCCCGCGCCCCAAATAATGAAATTTTGTCAATTCCCAGATCCAACAGGTCATCACGCATTGTCTTGGCAATTTTTTTCAATGCCGCTTCTGAATATGGTCCGGATATGGACAGGCGGGAAATAGGATCATAGATCACAATGCGTTTTATAATCGGCGTTTCGCTGGTATCCGGAAAGGTCGATATCTGCGCAACACCCTGCTCAACATCCGACAGGACCTCTTGCATATTTGTGCCCGCTTCAAATTCAATCACCACAGTGCTGCGTCCCTCGACCGAGAAGGACTGCACTTTTTTAACGCCATTTACAAACCGGACCTCAGGCAACAACGCTGTCGTGATGTTGCTATCTACATCTTCTGCACTGGCGCCTGGCCATACAATGGTGACCGTGACTATTTCCGTTCCGAAATCTGGGAAAAACTGGGTATTCATTCGCAACAGAGAAAACCCGCCGATCACCAGCATCATAATCATCAAAAGATTGGCCGCGTTCTTGTGGCGAACGAACATGGAAACGAAGCGAGGAAGATCCATCAGCGTATCTCCACCCTTAGACTGGGACCAATTTCAGCAAAACGGGTTGTCACAAGTTGATCCCCCGCTTTTAGATCACCCGTGATCAGGAGGTTGCTGCCATTATCAAACAGAACCTGAATGGTTCGCGCGACAAGCCGGCCATTTTCGACCACATAAACCTTGTTTCTCTCATAGACGGAATATTCAGGAACCCGAACGGCATTGGAATAAGACTGCCCCGTCAGCATAACTTCAACAAATGCTCCTGAGCGAACTTCGGCAATAAGAGACTCTGCATCCAGGATGGCATATATATCAATTCCACCGGTTTCAGCTTTGATTTCAGAGCCAATCCTTGCAATTGTACCCTTAAAGACATGCTCCTTGTCTCCGGTCATCCAACGGACACTCACTGGCCGGTTAATGACCCCCCCTTCACTTGCCAACAGGACACCGTATTGTCGATCTGACAAATGAAACTTTACTTCCAGTTGGCTCGCATCAATGAGCCGCGCCACTTTATCCTTGGCATCCACTCTCTTACCAAGATCTGCTCCGAGTTCAGATATATAACCACTGAATGGTGCGGTAAGCCGCGTATTTTTCAGATCGCGCTCCGCCCTTTTTACGCCGACTTTCAGTCTCTCCAGAACAGCTTTCTGTTGACCAATTCGCGCTCGTTGAATTTCAAGCTGCGCCGTCCTTTGCTCAACTTGTTGATGCTGGCGACTAAGGGCACTTCGGGCATCATCAAGCGCCCTCTCTGAAATGTTCCCTTTTTTCGAAAGTTTCTCAGATCGTTTCAGGTTTCGGACATCAACAGCCAGAATTTCCTCATCGCGAATAAGCGCAACGCGATCTGATTTTTCTGTCGCCCTCAGCTCCACCAGTCTTGATTGTGCTTCAAGGGTGGTTGCTTTTTTTTCTGCTAAAATTGCCTGAGCATCAAAGGGATCGATTTCAATCAACATCTCCCCTGTTTCAAGAAGGGCTCCTTCCTTGAAGTTTGGAGAGACCCGGATAACTTCTCCGGCGACAAGAGACCGTAAATCAACATCCCTTGCAGGGATTAGCGTTCCAAATATTTGAACGGTCGGTGCGAGAGTCCCCGGTTCAAGGGTTTGCGCTGCCACATTCCAAACTCTCTCTTTAACTGGCTCTGGAGTTTCGACGGCTTTCGTCGAAACAAAGTAGGAATAGCTCCCTATCCCAGCGATCAGGATAATCACTGGCAATATAATCTTGAAAACCAACGTCACAGCGTATTCTCACTTTCTCTCTTCGTTGCCGAGCGCCCAATACCAAGAAGAGCGAGAATCGACGCAGAAGTATTCTCTTTAATAATCGCTATTTCTCTTGACCCAAATCCAGTCCAACCCAGCCGCTTGGATAACAAGGCCTCATTCAGCCCATATTGAAGGCACATACCAATTATTGTTTGGCTGGAAATGATGACATTCTCACTACTCGGCGATTGTTTTGTGATACAGGCAACCAATTGACCAATCAGGTCATGAACAATATCAATATGCCCTTCCATAACCATGTCAAAGCAGGGTCCTGGTTGCTGAATTTCCCGGATCACAAGACGCATACGCCATCTGGGGTTTTCATCTGAGGTAATCATTTCGATGAACATATCCACGAAGGATATGATGACCTCTCTTTGAATATGGACGTTATTTTTTGCAGGCCCGATTGAAGCTTTTAGAAAGGTCGACACACCCTGTCGTGCGGGCGCCAGATCATCGAGTAACTTTTTAAAAACGGCCTCATACAATCCCTCTTTGCTGGAAAAGTGGTAGGAAATGGCTGAGAGGTTCACATTTGCAGCATTTGCAATTTCTCGCGTGGAAACCGCATCAAACGGTCGGTCCGCAAAAAGCGGTCCAGCAGCGTTCAACAAACGGTCCGCAGCAGATACCTTACCGGTCTTCTTCAATTTTAGGTCAATCGTTTGATCCATTCTTGGGACATAGGTGTTCTGGTTGAAAAATGCAAGAAAAAAGGCAGCCTCCGGAGATCGGAGCTGCCTCAAAGAATCTGGCGAATTAACGTTACCAGACAAAAAGGATCATAAATTAACGAATAAAATCCTTCAGAAAAGCTCGAATATTTTTTTCCATTTCCACATCAAAATCCTGCATCAGAATTTCAGTTAGTTCGAAATACATTTTTTCGCGGTTATTCAGTGTTATATCTTCCGGCACAGACTTGGACCTGCGCACTTCTGCCGTCGCCAACCCTTTGGATCCATTGATATCCACCACCTGTAATTCTACGGCGATGTGAAATGTATAAAGCTCAGATTGATCTTTCGTGAAAACACCCTTAAGCCCTTTTGTCTTGTCCAATGACACCTCAACGGCGCTTGCATCCTTGATCGTCAGCACAGCATAAGCGCCACTACCGCCAACCGCCTCCAGTCGATCCCGAACCCAGCGCTGAACGGATTGATCAATTTTTACCGGCAGTTCATGTTCCACATGGGGTGATTTAAGACTTGGCTTAAATTCATTCACAATCTTGATTTCGCCCACATCCAACTTTATCGGGCTGAGATGCTGAAAAGTAATGTCCGCATAGACTTGTTTTTGCGGGGCTGTAGTGCAGGCCGCCAACAAGAAAAAAGCAGTAAAAACAACCATTATTTTGAGAGGTCGAAAGATCATCCTGACAGGCCCTGTAAAATTATTAAACGAGTCGTGCACCGAAACAAATTCAAGAGGAAAAAAGGCAATTTTATGAAGCTGCCTTTATATCGTTTACTGTATAGCGATATTGAGTATTGCAAAACTGGCAGTCTGCAACAATAAAGCCATCATCTACCATATCGTCCAAATCTGTTTCTGCAAATGTCTTTAAAGTCGTCAAAAAACGGTCCCCATTGCAACTGCATTGATCCTTCAATACTTGCGGATCATACAGCCAGACACCATCCTCATGAAAAAGCCGGTATAAAAGCTCTGGAGATCGCATAGTCGGATCAGTAAGTTCCGCGGCTGTCACGGTTCCAATCAAAGCTTCCGCATTTCGCCAGCCTTCCTCCTGTTCGTCCTGATGGATCTCCATTCCGTTTTCAAGAGGCAGACGCTGGATCATTAAACCGCCTGCACGCCACTTTCCGTCCCGTTTTTCAACAGCGACTTGAAGTTTAGTTTCAAGTTGTTCGGATTTATCGAAATACGCGTCCATACATTTGGCAAGACTGTCTCCTTCCAGCGCGACAATGCCTTGATACCGCTGATCCGTCCCTTTTGCATCAATGGTGAAAGCTGCATACCCGCTGCCAA
>JAESPT010000109.1 GCA_016765515.1 Sneathiella sp.
CCCAAGAACCGGAATACCGCGCGACGTCAAAAACGCGATTGTCTCCACCATTTCTGTGCCGCCTTCCAACTTCACACCAGCGCAGTCCGTCTCCTGCATAACACGGGCCGCTGTCTCAAACGCTTGTTCTGGTGATTTCTGGTAACTGCCAAAGGGCAAGTCGACGATGATACAGGATGTAGCCGCGCCGCGCCGAACTGCCTTCGCATGAGCAATCATCATCTCAACGGTGACGGACAACGTGCTTTTCATGCCATAAAGTACCATTCCCACAGAATCCCCAACCAACAACATATCGCAGTGCGGATCCAGCAATCGGGCCATGGGGGTCGTATAAGCGGTCAAACAAACAAGGGGTGTCTGGTTTTTATGAGCTCTAATATCCTGAACGGACAGAGCCTTTTCTCGGATGTGCACACTCATCACATTCTCCTGAATTGGTACATAATTACTTTGCTGCGCATGCGAACAATAAGAATATCAGGAAACAAGATCAAGCATTAATTCTAATATAATGCATCAAATTTGAGTACTACGACACACATCACTATAACTTGGTAACTATAGATTTCATTATATGTTTGTCTTGAAACAAACAATATTTATTTTTACTTATGATCTTCATCATCATTAGTTTGTTTTATGTCAAACAAAATTGAAAGAATGAATTAGATTATTAATCTGATCCCCATGACCTCAAAGTCTATTTGTAGGATTGCATTGCCTAATGGCGACAACGACTAATGCCCCATGTCAATGGACCGATACAGTAAATGAACCACTAAACTTACCAGCAGTTTTCATATTAATAGAATCCAAATTTCTCCAATTTTTGTGTAGCCACTACGTTAAGACGATATCTTGGTCTTGAATAAGAGCCTCTTTACTTCAATACTCCTTCTTAAAAAACGTCTTCACATTCATTCGGAAACACTCATGACAGTTAAAACAGAACAAGCGCCGCGTGTTGGTTGTGGCGCGTTAATCACAAATGAGAAAGGTGAAATTTTGCTTGTTAAACGACTGCGAGAGCCGGAGGCTGGCTTCTGGGGATTTCCTGGCGGAAAAGTGGACTTCGGCGAAACCATTGAAGCTGCCATTTGCCGTGAAATTAAGGAGGAGCTGGGAATTCTCATTGAACTTCAAGAGCTTGCACATCTTGTAAATTATATTGATATTGATTTGGAGCAGCATTGGCTGGCGCCTGTCTATGACGCTATAATACTGTCCGGGGCCCCAAGAATTCAGGAGCCTCTGGCTTTATCCTCCTGTGCCTGGTTTGCCATTGACTGCCTGCCTGATCAGATAACAGAGGCAACGCACCAAACGCTGGCTTCAAAAATAAAGCCTTGAGAGGGGCAAAAAAAAGCTCCGATATTCGGAGCTTTGAGTATATTATATATTAGTGCATATGTTCGCTAAGTACATCTATTAACTTTTACATTTGCGCCTCCATCCGAGCAAACCCAGAACAGCCAGGCCTGCCCCATAAAGAGGTAACGCAGCAGGAAGCGGTATAACACCAGGCCCGCCGCCGCCAACATCACCTTCACCTAACGTGAAAGTGCTGTTGAGAGAGTCATTCCACTCTGTCCATTCGAATGTAGGATTGGCAATTTCTATGAACTCGAACATATAATCACCGGCAGCCAGTCCAGCAACGTTTACACCCTGCCAACCCGTAACCGGTCCGCAGGCAGGACAACTCGTAATATAGGAACTTGCAAAATTATTAACAAGTGGACTACCGGCAACACCATCGACACCGCTAGCATAGAAATTATTGGTTCCGTCTGCAAGACCAACTGGCTTGCCTCCTTCTCCATCCCATTGGCTTAAATTGAACAATGTTGTTGTTGCCGGATACAGATTACCATTCACCCCGGTTAATCTTAGACTCCCTTCGTTAGGTACGTTTCCTGGAACATTATGTGTATAATTTCCCACCCAAAACGTGACTTCACCTGGGGCCGCAGCCGGAACGTACCCCAATGACACTGTGTGCGCCTGAACACTTGCCGCCAGCATAACAGTGCCAGCAGCAATCGCCGCGAGTAGTGTCTTTAGTTTTTTATGCTTGATCTTGGTCATAAATTTTATCCTTTTTTAGGGGAATTTGATTTAAAGGATCATGATTTCTTAGCATAGTATCTCTTTGAGATATCGAAATATTAGTAACATTTTAATATTCTAATTAATATGATTTGTTATAAATTTATTCAATTTTACATATATTTATTACAATAGTTGTATGGATTGAAAATCTATAAAAGAGTGAGTTGTTAGAGATGGTTAACAGCAATGTCGTTAACCTTAACAGACGCGAATAAAGAGAAAATAGTTCACAAATAGGGTGGAAGTGATTCATGCATCACATCACCATCCGACAGATTATTTTGTTATTTTTCGTCTTCTGGACGATCTGGCAGCAATCCTCCAGCCAAACCAATACCGGGGATTTCAACCCGCTCGGCAGGAACAAGTAATCGCCAATCATGGTTAACCGGAATGACGCGGAGCAAATAGTTTTTACCGAATGTTTTTCCGCCCACAAGCTGTGCATTGGCGTGAACTTTTAGTAATGCAGCCAAAATTTCGGCACTACTTTTTGTTTTCAGCCCGATCAGGATTTGTAAAGGCACATTTTTAAATATGGGTGTCTTGTCAGGCACAGGTAAAATACTCGTCCCTGCCCGGCCGGAGAGAAGAACTGCATTATCGATAGCACCGGTGAATAAAGAGGTCACACGCAGCATTCGATCCACATCACCGCCCGGATTACGGCGAAGATCCAAAATAAGCTGCCTTATTGGTCGTCGGGTTTTTCGAATATTTGCTGCAACCTTCTTTAATTCGAAAACCACTTTCCGACCAAATCGCGACAAAACAAGGGTCAACACTCCCTGATCGTCGAACGTATAATTTTTTATAGATTTGACAGACGTCACCATACGAATTCGATCTGAACTGGGATGGCGAACTTTTTCCAGTATGGCTCTGGGTCCAAGAAGCTGGGACAGGATACGGCCTGCACAGAGGGTGTTTGCACCACAAGCAGCCGTCATATCTTTAACAGTAGGCAGATCGTCTGGAGAGATAGCCTGAACGGTAGAGACGATCCGCTCAAGCGATCCTCCTGCCAGGGCTGTGCCTGGCAGGAAGAAGACAAGAACAAACGCTAAGACACGCTTAGTGACAATAGTTGAGAGCACCAACGATATGCGCTCCCCAAGGCTCGTCCCCCACATTGGTGATCTTTTTGATCAGTGTACGAGTTTTGGTATCAATCACCGCAACTTCATTTGTACCGCTCAAAGCGACATAAAGTTTGGTTCCGTCTGGCGTGGTCACACCGGTTTCCGGCGTACCGCCTGGAATGTCGATCACACCGACATTTTCCATTTTCACAAGATCAATAACGGTAATGGTGTTGCTACCGCGGCCAATAACAAAAGCGGTGGTATCAAACCAGCCCGTATTAACGCCGGTCATATCTTCAGATCCCTTCAACCGAGCCACTTCCTTAAAAGGGGCCGTTGTTGAGAAGATAGAAACTGTTTCATCACCATTGTTCGGCACAATCATATATTTGCCGTCGCCTGAGGCAAACGCACGCCAGGGGCTGTCACCCAGTTTCATCGTCGCGAGTTTTTCCTGAGTATTCAAATCGAAAACAGCCATATTGTCGCCGTCACCGAAAGCGGCAAAGCCCAAGCGTCCATCGGGAGTGCTGGTGACATTGAGAATGCCCTGATGTTCTTCATCATTACCGAGGGATGCCAACGCTTGGCTATCGCCAATACCAAGTTCAGCAACAACTTTACCGGCAGCAACATCAATCACACTCATGAAGTTGGCACCGAGGTTACCCACATAGACCTTTGATCCGTCAGCGCTGAACGTCATGTTATGAGGTTCGTGCAATCCGGCAATACGAGTCAGTTCAACATGACCGCGCAAATCAACCAGAGACACAGTCCCTTCGCCAATATTACCGATTGCAAGGGTGTCGCCAGCAGGGCTGATTTCCATATGCTCAGGCTCGTTGCCGAGCGCAATAGTAGCCACTTCCTGCAATGTGCGAAGATCGATGATGGAGATCGTATTATCTTCGGTGTTACTTGTGATCATCTTGCCAAGTGTCTTGGACACGGCAACCTGATGCGGGACATTTCCAACAGGAACAGTCGCAATGACTTCATCTGTCCGGCTGTCGATAATGGCAACATCCGCAGAGGAACGATTGGGAACGAAAATATAATTGTCGAGACTGCCTTCGAGAGCAGAAGCGGGTTGAACGGCGAATGACGCCAGAAGAGCTGCACCTGCGGCAACTCCGAGAAGAGTTTTTTTAAACATAAACACGGGACTCCTTGTTTATACCAGAGTGACCGTGCCACCGCGCGACTGAGCCAAAGGTTATCGGCTTATTCCTCCAACCCTCATTCGGAACACCCCGTTCCTAGCCATCGCAGTAGGCACATTATAACGGCAGGTCTCCTGACTTACGGGTCGTTGTCTTAAGCCAGCCTTCCCGGTTTCCCAGTGGCATAATCGGCTCGAACTCTCCGCTCACAGTTACGGGGGTAGCTACGGATTTGGTCCCTGATGGGTACGCCTCACCGTATTCCCTTTTAATCTCCTAGGCATCCACCATCGGAGAACCATCGCCTACGAAAATACACGTAAAGGTAAAGCCGTCAATTGAACTTTGAACGAAGCGCTATTTAATTTTCAAATCCACTCTAACTATGGATGAAAAAGACTATTTGGACGCTCGTTCATTTATGTTCCTGATGGTCTCACCTTCTGCCATAAAAGGATTTCAAAGACCGAACTGGCAGAAGGACTACGCTGCGCAGCAGATTGAAGATTTGGATCCGCAACATCCAGAAGAGGCCGACAAATCAGACGCTTGTGCATTTTCCAGCCACTTTTTCCTGGGTTTACAAGCCGCAGCGGCACCGCCCAACTGGATCTTTATTCTGTCCCCGTCTATTTGAACAGAACTCACGGACAGTTTTCGGATCGGACCATTGCCGGGCGCATATTCAAACCATAACGCACCGTCTGCCAACGCAGGGACGGTCTCGATACTGGCCGTTGCAATTTGAGAGAATTTAAAGGCAGTCATATGCTCCCCTTTTATAGACTGCGGTCCATCGAGAAGCTGGATGATGGTTTCCGTCCATTCTGAGAGATTTCTTCCGCAATCAATAGATCTGACGGCTGCACTTTTTAACTCCGTCACATGATAGTCCGGATTGATCTCTTTGCCGTTATTACTGAAAACCAATTGGGAATTATCTTTATCCTGAAGAACCTTCAAAAAATCTTTCAACGTTGATATTGTTTTAATCATGGTATATCCAATAAATAGTACACTTCAATATTTCAAGAGTTATTGAATTATGAATGAGAGTCAAGTTATAAAAGCGCTGAGTGCGCTTGCCCAGGAAACACGCTTGCAAATAATCCGCTATCTTGTCGCATGCGGCAAAGACGGTGCAGCTGCCGGTACGATTGGCGAAGAAGTTAATTCCAGCGCGTCCCGCCTCTCCTTTCACCTAAACATTCTGGAGAATGCGGGCTTGGTGACATCGAAGCGGGTATCACGCCGCATTTTTTACTCAGCAAGTTATGAACAGATGGGCGGAATGATCGGATATCTCCTGGAAGATTGTTGTGGCAATCACCCCGAAGTTACATCCTGCTGCATGCCGGGAACTTCAAATATTTCTTAGAAAGAGATTGCCCAATATCCGGATCATTGATGGTTTTTTAACAGATCAGTGATTACGATGCCTATTAGTATCAGCGCCCGATAAACAACTTAAAGGTTTAAAAAGACGATACTCATCCTTAAATAAGGGTGGAAACGATGCGTATAGATAGTTTAAATTGAGGAAACGATGAGCCGTTCATCTAAATTTTGGGACAGGATTGCCAACTTTTATTCAAAACAACCCGTCGCGGATGAAGCCGCCTACCAAAAAAAACTGGACGTCACCCGCGATTATTTTCATCCAACCATGAAAATCCTTGAATTTGGCTGTGGAACCGGGTCAACAGCCATTGCCCATGCTCCCTTTGTCAAACATATCCACGCCATAGATATCTCCGCGAAAATGTTGGCAATCGCGCGCGATAAAGCCGACGCGACAGATATAAAGAACATCACTTTTGAACATTCGAGTATTGATGATTTCACCGCCGCCAGTCATCCTCTCGATGTTGTTATGGGTCACAGTATCCTGCATCTACTGGAAAATAGAACCGACGCTATCGCAAAAGTCTATCAAATGCTCAAACCCGGCGGCATATTTATCACCAGTACGGCGTGCCTTGGCAGGGGTATGAGGGTGTTAAAAATCCTTCTGCCTTTGGGAAAGTTCTTGGGACTTCTCCCCTCGGTTCAATTTTTTAACGAACAGGAGCTCCTGAGAAATCTAACCGCTGCCGGTTTCAAAATTGATCATCATTGGCAACCCGGTGAAGGCAAAGCCCTGTTCATCGTTGCAAAGAAGGTGGAGTAAGGCTTTCATCCGTTTCCCCAAGGGAATCATACTCAAATTAGACATCAAATTTTCCCCTTATTAAGATTTTTTTGGATTTAACTCAGTTTTTCTGTATAATTTATTCTTATATGTTCTTATATAATCAAGAAACACCGATTATAATTACACGAACAATAAGTAATCGCGGATGATTTATAAGGAATAGTAACGATCGTAGAGTAATTGGTCCGGGGGCAGGTTCCATTAATACAGGAAATGAGTTCAATCGTACGCGTCTCGTCAGTGAACACGGATTACAGGCCTTGGTCGCAAATTCCCGAGACTTGCTCCTTCATATTGGACGTGACGGGATCATCAATTATGCCAACAAATCCAGCAAACGAATTCTCCAGTGGAAACCCGAAGAACTGATCGGCCGGCATATTTCAGAAATTGCTCCCCTTTTCGAAACTGTTCTTGATTTTCCAAACAAATCCAACGCTCCGCTTTCAACGCAAAACGACGACGAACAGATCATCGAGTTTCTGAACAAGAAAGGATCGCGGAAACTGCTCAAGATAAGGTGCGGGAATTTTGTCGACAACCCGGACATCAATGGCCTGGTTGTCAGAGCGCAGGATATGAGCGCCCAACAAAAAACTGAGCTGGAAAACAAGTTTAAACAGGATTTGTTTACAGCTGCCTTTCGGATCAACACAGCCATGTGCTCCATTACAGATCCGGTGAGCGGTGAAATCCTCGATGTAAATGATGCGTGGGTAAATACACTCGGCTTTACAAGAGAGGAAGCAATTGGCAAGACCTCTCTGGAACTGAATATCTGGGGAATTCCCGAAAACCGGAAAAAAGCGCTGAATATCTTGCAGATCACGGGTCGATTGCAGAATTTCGAAGGATTAATCCGCAAAAAAGACGGATCCACACGAACAGTATTGGCGAGCGCTGAAACCGTCAAAATAGGCTCGGTTGAACGCTTGCTATTTTCAACTCTGGATATCAGTGAACAAAAGAGAATGGAAGAGGAACAGAAATACAGACAGGATCTGTTCACCGCCTCTTTTCGGGTCAATAACGCTCTTTGTTCCATCACGGATCCTGAAAGCGGTGAAATACTGGATATAAATAACGCTTGGCTGAAAGCCCTTGGATACAAACGCAGTGAAGTGATCGGAAAGTATGTACTGGACCTTAATATTTGGAAGAATGCTGCCTATCGAAATTCGGCGATTAGCCAACTCCGCAACCATGGCCGCCTTTGCAATCACGAAGAAGAAATCCGCACAAAAAATGGGAATATGTTAACGGTGATCTATAGCGCGGAGATCTTGAAAATCGGATCGATTGAACATCTTTTCTCCTCCGCCCGGGACATCACTGACGAAAGACGTCAGGCGGCTCAACTAGAAGAGAGCCAAGAGAGACTCCGCCAAGCCCAGAAGATGGAAGCTGTCGGACAATTGACTGGCGGTATTTCTCATGATTTCAACAACTTACTATCCATTATCATCGGCAACGCGGAGATAATCGAAGAATCCGGTGGCTTCAACAAACAGATTGACGCCATTCTGCGGGCGTCCATACGCGGTTCCGAATTAACTCAGAGCCTCCTCGCCTTTTCCCGCAAACAACTTCTCAATCCCATCAGTTTCCGGCTTGATACGCAATTGCAGCAAATGCTCTCTCTGCTGCCAAGAACCCTCGGCGCCACCATTTGCATAACAACAAAAACCGACCCGGACCTGTGGGAATGCTATGCCGATCCGGGCCAGGTTGAGAATGTTCTTCTTAATCTGGCGACCAATGCACGCGATGCCATGCCGGACGGCGGAAACCTCGATATTCAGTACGCCAATAAAACCATAGACGAGGGTGATTTTGTTGCTTTAACGGTTGCAGACACCGGATGCGGCATGAAAGAGGAAACCCTTAAACATATCCTCGAACCCTTCTTCACCACCAAAAAAATAGGACAAGGAACCGGCCTCGGCCTCAGCATGGTCTCCGGCTTTACCGAGCAATCTAACGGTCGCTTGTCCATAACCTCAAACGTTGGCGTGGGGACCCAGGTGGAACTGTGCTTACCCAGGTCGAAGTAGACGATAAATGCCTTTTGTCAAAGGGCCTCTTCGTGTTATCGCCAGAAGGATTTGTTAATCTCAAGCGCCGCGACGGTTCGCGATATACCGATATCATCGAGATGTTGATCTTCGAGTTTCGCAAGGGCGCGGCGTTGCCGGCTACGTTCAATCCATAGGCCGATAAGTCGGATTCCTCTCCCGTACTGCGTTTCAGAATAACGTATAGACGGGGCTGTAATTTCAGTTTTGACAACAGAGGATTTCATCAACATTTTTCAGGCTCCTAGTACATAAATTGGATTGATTATCCTTGGGTACAGCCTTTAAATAAGGCATTTATAGACTTGTACGCAAAGCATCCTTTCTCTACCATGCATTAGAAAATCTCAGGCTAAAGGATAAATGTGATGGCCCGCCAACTTCCTCCCCTCAACGCGCTCAAGGCTTTCGAGGCGGCGGCTCGGCATGAGAGCTTCACCCGCGCCGCCGAGGAACTCTTCGTAACCCAGGGAGCCGTCAGCCATCAGGTTAAGGCCCTCGAAGCCGAACTGGGCCTCAAGCTGTTCATCCGTC
>JAESPT010000110.1 GCA_016765515.1 Sneathiella sp.
AAAGGGCTGGCGTTTTTGTTTTTGCCGTTGACCAGGCGTTGTATCCCGTGCCTTGGGGTCTATATAACGCTTTGTGGCTGTCATAATACATTGATATGAAAGTGCCGATGATGAGGGATGCTATATTTCAGAGCGATTGCGATCAGTGCGCCGCTCTTTGCTGCGTCGCCTTGCCCTTCGATAAATCGGACTTTTTTGCGTTTGATAAAAAAGGCGGAGAAGCGTGCCTGAATTTGAATGGCAGGGGGCGCTGTACCATTCATGACGAGCTTCGGGAATGTGGATTTTCAGGGTGTATTCAATATGACTGCCTGGGAGCAGGTCAGCGCGTGACCCAGGAGATCTTTGACGGTCAGTCATGGCAGGATCAACCCGTTTTGCTAAAACCAATGTCCGATGCCTTTCGTGCCATGCGCGTTGTACAGGAGCTGCGGCAATTGCTGAGTGTCGCTGAAAAGTTACCTCTTTCAACAACAGATCTGCAGCAGTTTAACCAGCTTTACGGCGCTTTAAGCCCAACGGAGGGCTGGTCTTATGCGTCTCTGATGGCATTTGAGAAAAGTGATGTCCCGAAAAAAGCCAATACTTTTTTTAACTCCTTGCAGCGCCATGTCACGCGACCGCCCGAATTGCAGCCAGCCGGATAAAAGGTAAACGAGTTCAAGAGTTTTGGCAGCGGTTATCAATCAGAAAATCCAGGGGGCGTCGTCCTGCGATTGACAAGGCAGGGTTCTGTCTTCATAACGAATTTATGAATACCCTACAGAATGCCGCCGTTACAAACCTATCCCTTTGGCATCATATTCAGCGAACCCTGCAACTTGCTTTCCCGGTCATTTTAAGCCGACTGGGGATCATTGCTATGGTGTCCATGGATGTGATTGTGCTTGGCCGCGCTGGATCCAACGAACTTGCTGATTATGTGCTCGGACAATCTGCCTTTGACACACTGCTTGTCATGCTGATCGGATTGTTGATGGGGGTTCCGGTCCTCACGTCCCGGGCAATCGGGGCGGGGCGCGAGAAAGACGCCGGACGGGTATGGTATCGAGGTCTTTTTTTGGCGGTTCTGTATGGAACCCTAATGTTTTGTGTTTTGCAATTCGCCGAACATCTGTACTTGGCGAGCGGTCAGGATCCAGTGCAGGCAGCCCGGTCAGCGGATGTTACCGCCGTTCTGGCAGCCGCCATGCCCGCCGTTGGAATATTTTCTGTCTGTGCGACATTACTAGAATCCGTGAATCGTCCTCTTATTGGCACGGTCGCCGTCTGGACCGCAAATATCAGCAACTTGGTGCTGAATATTGTCTTTGTGTTTGGCTGGGGACCCATACCGGCAATGGGGGCCATTGGCTGTGCACTGGCAACGGTCATTAATTTTTCACTTCTGTCCCTTGGTTTGATTTGGTTTATCCGAACCAGATTTGATGAGCGGGAGAGATATGGTGTGCTGGAGGGGCGACCGACCCTATGGTTCGGCGCAGAAGAACAGCGCAAAGCAGGATACGGGGCAGGGGCCTCTTTTGGCCTTGAATCTGCTGCTTTTGCAACGCTAATTCTTATGGCTGGATTGCTCGGTGAGTTGGCTCTTGCCTCCTTTGGCATCCTCTTTCAATTCCTTGCTTTGTTTTTCATGGGGGCGTTAGGGTTGGCTATCGCCACCCAGATCCGGGTCGGCAACGCCTGGGGGCGGGATGATAATCATGGTATGAAATATGCGGGCTGGGTCGGACTTGGGCTCTCTGTTGTTTTCACCGGATCGACATCCTTGCTCCTGTATATAGCGCCGGAATTTATGGTAGGCATTTTCACCAATGATCAGGAAATTATCCTCGCAGCTGTTCCCGTTCTCATATGGGTGGCCGCTGCGATTGTCTTTGATGGCGGGCAGGTTGTCGTCAATCATGCCTGCCGCGGGCGTGGTGACGCCTGGGTCCCCACCGCCTGTCATTTCATGAGCTACTGGCTCGTCATGATACCGATTTCCGCCTTTTGCGCCTTTGCATTAGAGCTTGGCGTCACCGGTATTTATATGGGCGTTGCAATTTCAGCGGTTTTTTCAGTTTTTGTCTTAAGTTTCCGGTTCGCCTGGCTTAGTAATCGTTAGCCTCGGTTGTCTAGGTTAATCCGCCACCGGTTTTTCGCTCAGGTAATGGCATTAGGCCGCAATTTCTGAGAACCGTTGTGATAATGGCATTGGTCGCCTTTTCAAAATCGTCTTCCTGAAGACCGTCCGGGCGATCAAGAATTGCAGCCCATTGCACTTCAAAGTCGGCCCAAGTCTGGGTCATCGCCCATATGTGGAATATCAATCGTTCGCTATCGACAGGCGCCATTTTCCCCTGTTCAATCCAGGTATCCAAAATGGAGGTTTTGTATTCTACCCATTTTTTCAAATCACCGGATAGATAGGATTTTATACGGGGGCACCGCGGATCAGCTCATTGGCAAAAACGCGGGAGGCTTCCGGTCTATTTTTGGAAAGTTCCATTTTGGCGCGGATATAATCAGTTAGGGTAGACGCCGGATCATCTTCAGCAGTGATTTCACGAAAGGAAGAGAGCCACAATTCGACAATGTCATCAACAACGGTCCGATAGAGCTTGGACTTGGTGCCAAAATAATAATGAATATTGGCTTTGGGAAGGCCTGCCTCCTCTGCGATCGCAGCTGTCGTCGCGCCCCTGAAGCCATTTTCCGCAAAGATCTTTTCCGCAGCCTTCAGAATGCGTTTTTCATTTTCCTGACGAATACGGCCTTGAGCTGTTGATCCGTCTAACTCTTTATCGGGTGCACTCATCTTTTGCCTTTTTGCCGACTTTATTAACGCAATTGATTTGTTTTACAACCACATAAAATAGTTCATCCTAATATTTTAGTAAATCCTGACCGATTGGTCAATTTAACCTTAACAGATTTTTGGACAAAAAAAGCCCCGGTACCTGATAACCAGACATACCGGGACTGTAACGTCTCGTATACTTAGTGACTTGCAACAATCGTGTCGTATTCACCGCTAGACCGAAGGGCAGCCAGTCCTTTGTTAAAGGCGGCAATAATTTCAGCGCCTTTTGGATGGCCTTTCCCGACCAGAACATGAAGTTCTGTTTGGTCAGCACTAGAGATAACAGATTTAATGCTGCTTGGGTCTTTTACGGTTGTTTTGACAATAGAGACCGCTTGCAGATTGTTGACAACGACAAAATCAACACGCTTGGCAACAAGTTTCTTAAAGCAAGTTGTCATATCTTTTGGCGTGTCTTTTTTGATCGCACCCGATTCAACCAACGGCTTTAAATTTGGCGACCAGCTATAACCAATGGGAAGACACCCGGTTTTACCAGCGAGATCTTCCGTGCTTTTTATTGTGCTGCCTGCGCCTGCCCAAACTTCCTCTCTCATTTTAACAATGGCATCAGAGAAGAGGAAATGGGGAGTGCGGTCGTCACGGCGGGTCCAGGGGATCGCCGCATCGATTTCAGCTTTCTTCGCCATTTCAAAGCCGCGTTTCCAGGGCAGCCAATCATATTTGACAGTCCAGCCTACGGCCTTGAAGGCTTCTTCCACAAGATGAGAGGCGATACCACCCCGTTTCAGGTTCTTGTCGGCAAGCGGTGCGTAGTCATTCCCGTTTGCGATCGTCACTGTTTCTGCAGAAACGGTTGTCGTAAAGGCAAGAGCTGCTGCAACAGACAAAATTCCCAAAATTTTCATTAAAACATTCTCCTAAAATGAGAACACCAGCCCCTCAGTGGCGTTTAAATTACTGTATAAACGAAGCGATAAATTCCCCGACATTCATGCCTTCATTTGGGCAAACTACAGAGTTCTTCGTTAAGTTAGTATTAATTAAAATTAATTTTTTACTAAAGTAATAAATTATAATATATTTCAATCGCTTGACGGCATTTATTTCTTGAATTATCGCCTGAAAAAGACACTAATCTTCCCAATATATCCATTTTTTAATGTTTCGCAGGGCTTTCTTCTATTCATCTTTTGATTGAGTGATTACCACTCACTCTAGATTTTAAAAATATTTTTTGGAGGGCATTTATAATATGAACAGAGTCTCTTCAATCGCTAATTGTTGCATATAAAGGTTAAACTCATCATTCGTGAAAATTGGCTGTTTTACATCGGTGATTTGTAGAATATGTGGAAAAATTAGAGGTAATTTATATAACAATATTAATAAAATACAAAAGTTTTGAATTATTCTAAGGTTTAAAAAGGGATTGAATGAATATTCATTTGACGGTAAAAGAACAAATGCGGAACAAATGATCATATTAAGGAAACTCACTTATGAAATTATCAGATAATAAGAGTGCGATTTTCATGGCCTTGCATCAACGCAAGGGAACTTTTGTTCTTCAAAATCCCTGGGATGCCGGGTCAGCAAAAATGTTGACAGCACTTGGGGCTGAAGCTTTGGCAACAACAAGTGCCGGATATTGCTTTGCAAATGGGCTGACCAGCGAAGTGGGGCTTATTCCACGTAATGTAGCAATTTCCCATGCACA
>JAESPT010000111.1 GCA_016765515.1 Sneathiella sp.
AAGGGGATTGGCAGGAAGGCGCAAGGACCAGTCTGGCACATGCTCCCTGAGCGGCTCGCCAGTGTAATTCAGCGATGTCAGTTGATAGGTGAGTCCCTTATAAAACCTGTCCATAACAGCATGATGTGATCCACGCTCTTCTTGCATATCCAAAACGAGATCAACTCGCATAGCAGGGCCTAAAATGACAAGCCCCCTGTCTGGATGATGGGGTTCCACCGGCTGTCCATCCATCGCGATAATTGATGGAGTATGGCCTTGAAAATCGAGGGCAAAGATACGCGCATTCGCCGCATTAATAAGCCTCAGACGTACTCTTTCTCCTTTTCGAACGGCGAGTTTATCCATTTTCCTCCCGTTGATCGTAACCAAATTTCCGATACGGCCACTATGGCTCATATCATGACCATTGCCAAAATTATCCTGGATCTCACCGGATTTATTGACACGCCAGTCATCCAGAATCCAGGTCAGGTCACGATCTACTTTGATAGGCTCCTTTTCCTCGACAATGAGAGCGCCGTATAACCCGCGTCCAACCTGTTCATAACTTCGCATATGCGGGTGATACCAGAAGGTTCCCGCATCGGGCGCCGAAAATTCGTATGTAAAGCGGCCCCCTGGTGATATTGGCTTTTGCGTTAGATAAGGAACACCGTCCATGGCATTGGGGGTTCTTATGCCGTGCCAATGAACTGTTGTCTCTTCCTTCAGTCCATTTTCAACTGTAACCCGCAAATTTGATCCTTGTCGGACCCGTATCTCTGGCCCAGGAAGACTGCCATTGAACTGCATAAAAGAGGCAGACTCTTGAAATTGAGGGTGAAGCTTGCCGCGCCCTGCCGCAGGCTTCAAGGTTATATCTGATTGGAACGTAAAGTCGCTACTGGCACTCCCCAAACTGGGGAGTGTGGCCCCAATCGCCAGAGCGGCACCGGAACTCAGAACTTTTCGGCGCGTAAATGCCGGAACTCGTTTTCTATGCATGTAATGTCATCCTATGGGCATCGAGCGGCACTTAAATTAAGAAATGCAACGCAATGCAAATTTCGTAAACAGTTTTAAAACTGAACGGGATACAAGGACGCCAACAACAGTTTCGTTGCTAAACGGGCGTCAAACTAGGATATTTATTTGGGAGGGTGTGGTTCAGGAGATAAAGCGCGCGCCAACAAATCGACATTCACCAAATCAAAAGGCTCACCGTCACTAGAGTGATGAACCATATCGGAAAAACTATTTTTATGTGTCAGCTCAGAGGCAACACAGAAACTACCACACAGAGCCTCTGACATTTGCCGCTTCCCTGATCCGCGACACTCTTCACAATCCATAAGTTCCATAGACGTGCTACTTGAGGCCATAGCAGACGTTGGCGAACCCATATGAGCCCCAACGAATAAAGCCATCCCAAGCACAAGCGCCATTATAGATATAAATCGAACCATACCTGCATAAGTGGGGGCTCAATAGCGGGATGTCAATTGACAATTTGTCGCAAGGCATACCCTTTTCTATTTGAGACTAAGATCAATTCAATCGGGTTTACAATCAGATAAATCTATGAAATTCTCAAATATGAGATTCTGTTTCATATTTGAGAATAAAAATAATGCCCGATAATCTTACGAGAAAAATTGCAGAGCGCTTAAAAAACCTCCGCAATGATCGAGGTTGGTCTCTTGATCGCCTTTCGACTTTAAGCGGCGTTAGCCGGGCAACGCTGTCACGAATAGAGAATGCGGATGTCAGCGCGACCACTGAAGTTTTAGGAAAACTGTGTTCAGCTTATTCGCTCACATTATCTCGGCTCTTGTTAATGGCGGAAGAAAACTTCAACCCGATTGTTCGGCAAAACAGTCAGGAAGTCTGGACCGATCCAGATGCTGGATTTATCCGCCGCACACTATCTCCTCCAACACGACAGCTTAAGGCTGAAGTGTTGGAATGTGAGTTAAAAGCGAGCGCTCGTATAACGTACGACAATCCATCAATCCACGGTCTGGAGCATCATCTCATGTTATTATCTGGATATCTGGAAGTCACTGTCGACGGAACAACACATCACCTCAGGAAGGGGGATTGTCTGAGATATCAGTTATTCGGCGCAACTGAATTTAGAACAGCCAACGACAAAGCGGCAAAATACATTCTTGTTTTAGTTGGAGCATAGCATGACAGAGATCACGATAAGAGAACTAACGGCTGATGAGGCTCTGAATAGTCTAAATGATCTGACAGAAATCCTCCATGCTACGGTAAACAGCG
Organism: Sneathiella sp.; assembly: GCA_016765515.1. Lineage (GTDB taxonomy): Bacteria > Pseudomonadota > Alphaproteobacteria > Sneathiellales > Sneathiellaceae > Sneathiella. Next base: position 2,269 of record JAESPT010000111.1, read on the forward strand.
GAGCCAGTGTCGGCTTTATCCTCCCCTATTCAATGAACGACAGCCGCACATTTTGGCAGAATGTAGTCTTCCTATCCTTAAAAGACGGCAAAGGTATATTTTTAGTTGCTGTGATTCAAGATAAGGTTGTTGGTACCGTTCAGCTCTCTCTTCAAATGCCGCCCAATCAAAGTCACCGGGGCGAAATCACAAAGCTGCTTGTTCATCCAGAATTTCGAAACCAGGGTATCGCCAGGCAACTGATGCGCGCTGTGGAGAAACGGGCCCGGGATTTAGGAAAAAGTCTCCTTACCTTGGATACCAGAACCGGTGATACGGCAGAACCGCTTTATACATCTCTCGGTTTTCAAACGGCCGGTGTCATACCCGGATACTGCCGTGCACCCGAAACAGATCGATACGACGCGACAACTTACATGTATAAAGCGCTGCATAAATCAAAAATTAACGACACTTATTAAACGGGTGAAAAACTTGTCTGTTCAGGTGCTGCCGCTAAGGCGTCCGCATTCTGCACGTTCTCTAATATTGATACCTCTTGCGATATGGAAATGTGAATATTTTCATCGAACAGACTGTTAATTTCTTTCAAGAGTACAGGTAAATCAATAGGTTTGGCACACACACAATTCATCCCTATATCGGTATATTCCTTGATATTTCCGGCGGCGATGTCTGCCGTTAGAGCAATAATCGGAATATCTGATTTCTCTGTAGCCATTGATCGAATGGCAGTTGTCGCCTTCAAGCCATCCATCACAGGCATTCGTATATCCATCAAGATGAGAT
>JAESPT010000112.1 GCA_016765515.1 Sneathiella sp.
ACCTGGACTTGATCCGCGCACCGGAGCCGCCGCAGCGATCTCGCGGATCACATTGTATAATATTTACGAGGGTCTGACACGAATTGGTGCCGATGGATCAGTAAAGCCGTCACTGGCGACTAGCTGGACAATCAGCCCGGACGGACTGGTTTATACCTTCCAGTTGGAAACCGGGGTCAAATTCCACGATGGTTCAGACTTTGATGCTTCTGATGTGAAATATACTTTTGAAGAAAACGCTGCCGAAGGGAGCACAAACAAGCGCAAAGGCCGTTTTACAAATATCGCGAGCATTGAAACACCAGATGCTGCCACGGTTATTTTGACATTGAAAGAACCTCGGGGTGACTTTATCGCTCAATTGGGCGAGTCCACAGCCGTGATTGTTGATCCAGATTCCGATGGTTCCAATGCGACTAACCCTGTGGGGACGGGACCGTATAAATTCTCTCGCTGGATCAAGGGCGATTCTGTAAGACTGGTTGCAGCGGATACTTATCGTGATCCTGCCAGTATCAAAATCAAAAAAGCGAATTTCCGTTTTATCAATGATTCTGCGGCCCGTATGGCAACATTGCTCACCGGTGATGTGGATATGACGTTGGTTCCTCATGAAACATTGGGACAATTCAAATCCAATGACGAGTTTGTCGTTATTGAGGGCACGACAAACGGTGAGACAATCCTCAGCACAAACAATAAAAGCAAAGCCCTTTCAAAACTGAAAGTCCGACAGGCAATTGCCCATGCGATTAATCGTCAGGAAATTATTGATGGTGCCATGTTCGGTTACGGAACCCCCATTGGTTCTCATTTTGCGCCTCATCATCCCGATTACGTCGACCTGACAGGGACATATCCCTATGATCCTGAAAAATCAAAGGCACTGCTGGCTGAAGCTGGATATGCTGATGGTCTAGAATTGTCTCTGAAATTGCCGCCTGTTGATAACTATGCGCGTAGTGGCGGTCAAATTGTTGCATCTCAGCTTGAAAAAGTGGGCATCAAAATCAAGATTGAAAATGTTGATTGGCCTAAATGGCTGGACGAAGTGTACAAAAAGAAAAACTATGACTTGTCTATCGTTAGTCACGTAGAACCGATGGATATCAACATCTACGCACGTGAAGGGTATTATTTCAATTACAAGAATGAAACCTTCAATAAAGTTATTAACGAAGCCGAAACCGCTATTTCACCGGCAGTTCGCTCAGCGAAATTGCAGGAAGCACAGAGAATCCTCGCGAATGATGCTGTGAATGGGTATCTGTTCCAACTTGCTGCTGTGCATGTTACTCGTAAAGGTCTTAAAGGCGTTTGGAAAGATTGGCACTTGTTTTCCACTGATCTTGCCCGCATGTACTGGGAAGATTAATCGATAGATTGAACCAAATGAAAAACCCGCCGATTACTCGGCGGGTTTTTTTTATGGCATTAAACGGTTGAAATATAACGCCATGCGGGGTTGATATTAACCTGCAAGATATTTCTCAAGGTCGTCTGCACCGCCAATTTTATTGCCATCAATGAAGATTTGCGGCGTTGTTGTTGAGCCGGCAACTGCGGATAGGCTGCGGAATGTTGCATCACTGCCCAGAACAATTTCTTCATATCCCAGATTTGCATTGTTCAGAGCGTCTTTCGCCCGAACGCAATGGCCACAGCCGGGTTTGGTGAAAATTGTAATTGCAGTAGGTTTCTTTGCCTTGGGATTAATGTAGTCGAGCATTGTGTCCGCGTCGGAGACTTCAAATGGATCTCCGTCCACTTCCGGCTCAATGAACATTTTTTCTACAACGCCATCATTGACCAACATGGAATAACGCCAGGAGCGGTTACCAAAGCCGATGTCGGATTTATCGACAAGCATGCCCATGCCGTCTGAGAACGTGCCGGAGCCATCGGGTATAAATGTAATGCTGTCAGCGTTCTGATCTTTCTTCCATTCATTCATAACAAATGTATCATTGACCGAGATACACAGAATATCGTCGACGCCATTTTCGCCAAGCGTGCTGGCGAGTTCTTCATAGCGTGGCAGGTGAGTGGAAGAACATGTCGGCGTGAACGCACCGGGGAGTGCAAAGACAACAACTTTTTTACCCTTAAACAGGTCATCTGTTGTTACCTGTTTCCAGGCATCGCCTTCGCGGACAGGGAATGTACAATTCGGGACATTTTGTCCTTCCATATTCTTCAGCATAATAATCTCCAAATAACATTGAATGTCAGTGTTGACTAAGGATATAAGATCAGAGAAATATTATTGCAAGTAGTTTTTAGAATTATTCTAAAATATGTCATAATTGATTATTGTAGATAGAAGAAAATATTTTAAAGGCGGAGCGAAAAAGGGTTCACTTCAGGTGTTTTAGCGGAAAAATAAAAAGGGCCGTGAAATAATTCACAGCCCTTTTGGTATTGTTTGTATCGCCAGTTTAACGAACGTATATGTGAACCTCACTGGTCACAGCCTGTCCACTGGAACTTGCTGACAGATTAACGCGAGAAGCAGGAAGACCCATATCTGTCAAGGAGCGCAATACTTTTTGAGCATTCCGCGTTGCCTTTGATTGGCTCAAGGCAACACTTGCTGCTCCGCCCTGCATGGGGGATATGGCAACCACATCAAAAACAGACTGTGGCCGTCCCTGCAAGGTTCGATTTACAGCTGTGTAGAGGGCTTGTTCATAGGGAACGTCTGGGCGGTCAAACCGAATAACCACGAGTGGCTGGCGATTTCCTGCAGCATAATTCTGTGTATTGGAGCCAACAACCGGGTAGCTGGAAGCCACAGGCGCTGTATTGGAATAAGCCCGACTAGCAAGGCTGGATCCCAATAATTCACCGTTCTTAATGGAGTGAGACAGGGTTGTCAGGTTTGAGCGTTCATTGCCCACATACGCCGTCTGACGGCTGATATCTTCTGATAATTCATTGAGCAGACGGTCAACCAGAACAACAGTTCTGTTCGTCTCATCTTCCAAAATAGCCAATTGACGGTGATCTTCTTCAATCGCGCCGGAAAGCCCGTAAGCGGCACGTGTTGATTCCAGAAGATAGGCTGACATACTTGAATCGCTTGCAACAGCGTTTGCCAAGCTGTTCATAGAGGAAATATCCGCGCCGATTCTCTCAAGCTGGAGCTGACCCTGGTTCCATTGGTTGATAAGCACGGGATTGCCCGGTGTCGTTCCTACCTGAAGGCGGGTGTTAATCGCCGCAATGGTTCCGTGATAGGTTTGAGAATTTCCAATGGTTGTCGCTCTGATCTGCTGCAATTGTTGATTGCGCAATTTCAGACGGTCCTGCAAAGCCCCTAATTCACCCCGAAGAGTATGGACTTTCTGTCCAACGAATGTCCCGGTATTAGGCGCAGGCGTGACACCTGGCGTTATGAAATTAGTTGTTCCAAGGGCGGGTGGCGTGCCAATGGCACCAACTGTCATTGCTCCGGCGGGAGGGGCCCCAGCACCACTTAGTGTCGGGTCCGGGTTGTTTTCTGCGTTGGACGGTGCGATGGCTACAGGCTGGCCTGTAGAGGATGCGTCATCCCCGGTCAATGCGGGCATAAGTGATTCATCTATAAAT
>JAESPT010000113.1 GCA_016765515.1 Sneathiella sp.
GGCGGTTTCCCCGCTCAGCAAGCTCAATGGCCTTTTTTCTGTTTTGCGAAACAAGAATTCCGAGATTATACAATCTCGCAAGTTCCTCTAACGACCCGCCATGAGGCACTTCGGAGCCTCTCTCGAACCACATGACCGACGCTGTGCGTGTTAGGTCATATTTTTCATCCAAATGGAACCGTCCTAGCGCCGTCATCGATCCGCCATGCCCAAGATCTGCGGCACTTTTAAACCAATGGATTGCTTCCTGATGTTTTTCTGGATGTTCGGTGTCTGAAAGAAGAATGTGAGCGTAATCGTGCATGCCTCCCGTACTTCCCAGATGTGCGGCTTTCATTAGCCATTTTTTTGCCTTTGAATTGTCTTGGGACACCAAATCCCCGCGCCTGTACAGCCGTCCCAATTGTTTTGCAGCACTTCCAGAACCTGCGTGTGCTTTGCGTTTTAGCAATATCATTGCTTGATTTATCAGTGTTTCAGCTTTTGATGGATCCTGTTTGGAAGCATATTTTCGGCTAATGAGAAGACGAGTGTACTTTATCATTGCCTGTTCGTTTTCTGCTGCCACAGCAATTTCATAAAAGGAGCTGGCCCTGTCCAGATCAGGGTCGACGCCGAGTCCTTTTTCGTGGTGAATGGCTAACTGAAGGGCTGCTTTACCGTAATTCCATTTCATAGCATTTTTGAACCATTCAATTGCTACGATATTGCAGTCTGTCCCTTTTGATCTTTGAAATAATCGACCAAGTTCATAAGCAGTTTCACCGCGGTAGGGAAAACTATATTCAACAGCTTTCAGGTAATAGCCTCTTGCAATGTTCAGGTTAGGTGCTGTGCTCCAGCCTCGACTATAAAATTTGGCTGCGTAGAACATAGAAACGGGATGATCATTTGCAGCGTGTTTCTCGTAAATTGCCAGGGCTTCTTTCAATTTCCCTATTTTCTGAAGTGTTTTCGCCTGACTCATATCTTCATTGACCAGTGGATCCCAGACCGTATTTTTGGAAGACCAAGTAGACCTTGAGAAATAGGCCGCAGTTGAAATTATGGCTGCTAATAAAAGAACCGGAAGTATGATCCTGAACAACGATTGTTTATTCCCCATGACGCTTCCTCCAGATTCTACAGGCCTTACCCACTAAAACCTCAATATTCTTGTCGGTAATTGTTGTTTCTGTTACATCGCTGGAAAGGGGGCAAATTATCTGTTGTTGTCGCTTGAGTGCCCGTTTTAGAACCCTTTTATCATTTGAGATATGCAGGGTAACTTCGCCAATGATCTGCTTTGCCGCCATGTAATTGAAATGATAGGCATCCGTAAAATTGTCGACATTTCGGGTCATCGGACTACTGAAGTCGAAATCCAGAACGGGGGCCAGGTTGGCTAAGCGCATACGAAAATTATGATTTAATTCGCCAAAGCCAAAATCAACTATTCTTTGTTGCATTTCGACTATGGTTGGAGGGATTACGAAGACAAGTTTCACATTGTTTTTATTCGTCCAATCAGAAATTTCCACCAAGCGTGACCATAATTTTTCGGAAAATTGGAACTTGTCCCAGTCTGACCGCGCATTTTTTTTAACTTGAGCATTGAAGGATCCGGTTAAAACCTGATGGCTGACAATGGGTGGCCATAATTGACTCCAAATCCCAAGCCCCTCTCCAAAATAGTAAGCATGTTTGGGACGCGCGACAGTATGAGGGGAGGGGGATATGTTTGAAGGAAGCTTGCAGTTTTTACAAACCTCCTCATCAAGAAGTTCCAGATATGCCTGCTGATCATCAAACAATGCTGTATTTGTCGGCACCGATGCTGAGGCTGATGAGATTGGCGAAGAATTTAATCGACTTAAAGTGTGAAGCTGTGTTGCATATTTTTTCTCCAGTAACTTTGCCGAAATTCGTGAGACGAACCAATTGGAATAGTAAATGAGCGGATTGCCACTGAGCCTTAATGCTTCGGGTACCCGGTTCATTCCGTTCTTATGATTTGGATCGAAGCTTCTTAACTGTATTCCAACAACAAGAGTTTTTAAGTTAGGGCTATGTTTTATATATTGAAACGTATCGTAGAGTTCATGAATGGTGGCGCCGCCATAGGCAAAAATTATACGTGTTTGAGAGGCCGAGTTGGTGCCAGAATTTTTCTTTCAGTGCGCGTGCTCGACTATCACCGAGTATCACAATCTCTGTGGTTTCTTCCGGATAATGAATTACTTTCCACAGTGGATAATGGGATTTTTCGCTGATTTTGGATTTTTCTAGATCCAAGTTTACAATCGGATTAATTTCATAAGGATCAATAACAAGATTGAAGATAAAAGGTGCAAGCCCGGCTAAGAACGTAAATATAGCAATTAGACTGTAGATTTTTGGTAACCGTGAATGAGAACTCATTGATCCTCTCCTTTTACAGTATCCAACAATTTGCAATAGGTATGCCAAATGAAAAATGATAAATAATTCAATTAAAACAATGGGATATATTTTTTGTCTGGAGGGGGTAGAGTGAGAGTGTCAAAATGACAGTCAAATTGAATTAACCGTACCCAAAAGCGAGTAATATCATTTCTAAAGAAGGTATTTCTACCAATTGTGAATAGTGCATGGTCACAAGAAATAATAAGACGACAGCAATTGACGTACACCAAAAAGCCATGCTGTTGCGTGCAGTTTCAATAAGTTGGCTGCCGTCGGTATCTGATGTCTGGTTTCCTCGGTTTGACCATTTCTGTTTTGATAAACGGAAAATACAATAGACCTTTACGGAGGCATTGATCAGCTGGTTAAGATATAAAATCCAGGGGTAAGACATCTCTATTTTTCTGGAATACTTGAAGAGGACCATAGATAGAAGCATCCTGCTAAGGGCTATAAAGATGAGGTAGGACCAAAGGTAGCTGACGCCCACGATAAAAGTCGCCAACACGGCAAGAACCGGACTTAACAACATGGTCCACATTGACAAGCGTTGATCTACCAGACACCACCAAATGAAAAAAGGCATGTGGCGCGGCCCAAGTGACATCGCTCTGGAGCCGTTTCGTAGCATGTTTCCAGACCAGCGGCGGAAGTTTTGAACCATCCTGTCGATCCCGTATCCTTCAATCACCTCAACCGTATAACCCAGAGCGTCAGGGACATAGAGCATCTTGGCTTTATGTTTGAGCATGTAGTACCAAGTGCTTTTATCGTCTCCAGACAAAAAACGAAAATCCCCCCATAGCCAATGGTTCAGGTGGTCAGCTTCTAACAATCGGATGAATTCAAGCTTTAATAGATGAGACGCCCTGAAGACTGACATTCGACCTGTTAGCGTCAATACTCTCCCAGATAAAGCATGGGATTGCATGGCCAGCCGCCGTTGAGAAAACCTCATCTTGAGCCAGGTTTCAATCCAGCGTGGACCGATGCAAATAACCTCTTCATCTGTGGTGCAGGCTTGTAAATCAGGATAAAGTTTAAAGAGAGGCATGCAGCGACTGACCGCGCCTTCAGCAAGTATGAAATCTCCATCCATGAAGGTAACAAGGTCATCTTTCTCTACGCCGGAACGGCTCATCGCGCGTAGAACCAGGCCAATTGCAGCTCTTTTTCCGGATACATTTTGACGTATAATGCGTAAAGTCACATCCAGATCATGTGCTTCTCTATGCAAAAAATTTGAAATAATGTCTTCATCAAATCTGTCCGCGGAGCCGAGCCAAATAGTTCCAGGGACGGCTGAATTCCTGATTTCCGTGATAATAGAGCGGATCACTTTTTCGGTAATGTCCTGATGCTCTTTGTAAGTCGTCATCATGAAATGCATGTGGCGTGGCCGCCAACCGTTATTCCATATTTCTTGCCCTTTTTTCCTCATCTTTGGATAGACCAGGTAGCCGTATAGAGTTGCGCGGAAGGCATGAGTGAACCACCATCCATACCGCCAGATGCCCAGTGAGCCGACAACAAGGGTAATTTCCTTTACATTTGGGTCCCATAATCGATTTGGAACAACCAAAATGGCAACTAAACAACATGCCAAGTAAATTGTTATGTTCAGGAGGGCAACAGGTGTCCATTTGCTGAAACCCTTCGGCCAGTAGGTCGGGTCGTCAACATATCGTTTCCTATCATATTTTTTGATGTTCTGCATAATTGGGCCTTGAAGGTTGGGCGCTTTTGAACACGCTCACTATTGAGGCCCAAATGTCACTCACTACACGCCTTTTGAAAATCACAACCACGGGCAATCCAGCAGTAATATGAGACGCCAGGAGGCCTTCCACTTGTAAGTTGAGAGTAACTGCAGCTGTCCGTTCTTTTTCATCATGCCAAGTATAATTGGTCATATTCTTGTTCAGATAGGAGGAGCTGCGATCAATTTTTCTAACAATAGCGGGAATATTCCGGTTAAGTGCGGGGATAAAAACAGTCGCTTCATCATGTAAACCAACTTCCATAATTTCAGACTGATTGAGAAATGATGTCACTGTTGTGTCGCCTGTTTTCTCTAATAGGAGAAGCGGATCATTTCTAGTCAAACGGCTGTCGCTGGCCAAGTAAATCGCCGCAACCCTGCCGGTAAACGGGGCACGCATAATCAGGTTATTCTTGGTATTTTCCAGCTGATACAATTTCTGCATTGCTATTTTCAAATCGCTATACCCCATTTCCATTTCAACGGCTAACATATCGAGATCTGAAACAAATGATTTGTGGTTGTAATGGCGACGATCGGATGCGGATTCCATCGCGGTGTTTTGCTGAAGTGTTAACTCTGCAACTCTGACCTCTGATGCTAATCGGGACTGTTCGGTTTTGGCCACATCCAGTTGACTATTTGTCGCGACACCCTTTTTTATTAATTTTGAAATTCTAATTAGATGCGCATCAGCAGCTCTTAAACCTTCTTTCAGTGAAGCAAGGTGAGCCTTGGCGATGCTGGTTTCTGTTTTACTTACTATTTTGTAGAGCTTCATGCGCTCAGTTTCGATCCGGTATTTCTCCCGTTTTTGCCAAATGTTCTTTTTTGATATTTCTACGTCAAGAGCTGCGGTCTTGATTTTCTGCTCCAGTTTTACATCTTCGATAATCGCCAATCTGTGGCCTTGCGCGACGGTCTGTCCTTGAACGTAGTTTATCTGTCTTACGATACCATCAACTGGCATTTTTACAGTTTGAAGATGTGTCGAGACAACTGAACTTGCAATCTCCAAGCGCATAAAGTTGGAATAAATTAGAATTCCGACATAGGAAAAAACGGATACACCAATAAGGATATAGAGACAGGACATAATAATTGTTTTGATGGGCAGTCTGCGAACGGGCGTTTCCGTCATATGAGACGTTGTTGGCTTAGTTGAAATCGGAGTGACCGGGACATCAATCCTGCAAATGCTGTCCGCGACTGTCCCCATGCTTCCTCTGATCAGGTCTTCAGAGAAATACTTGAGCAGGTCTTCTGACCTTTCTGATAATTCCACAAAACTGGCGGCGATGTTGCCGTCATTCTCATCAATACGAAGAATTTCAATTTCAGCGTCGAAAGAGATGTTATATCCCTGAAATGAGAGCGTGAGACAAACGGTATATTGAGAGCCCGCACTCAAACTTAATCCAGGTACAGTTGGAAGGCGCAAACCGCCGAGGCTCCAGTCTATTGTCGAAACTGGTTCAAGATTGTCAAAATTTACGAGAAGGCGCGCGGTCAGACGGTGATGTCTTCGTTGACTCGGGCGCTCTCTAATAATTTTCATGGCTTCCTTCCTGGCGGTCGTACGGCTGCGGTTGATTTTCGGACCAAAAGAATTGTTCCTATTGGGGCTGTTTATACGTTCCTTGAAGATGTTCGGAAATCTGACTAAAGCGTCTTCCTATCAAGAAACAGCAAAAGCCATGCCATGTGGGATGACTGCTTATGTGGGAAGTTATTGTTAGAATTCTTAATTCTATATTTGTCGATAAAAAACAAAAGGTTACTTTTGGTGTGAGATGCCGATTGAGGGTAAGCTTAACGACTTTAAAAAAATAATTTTTATACAGAAAATTCAGATTTCTCAAATTGATTGTCAAAATGCGATGCGTCTTATTCATTCCAAAGTCTGAAAAAAATCGGACCACAAGAGTTGAGCGCTCGCACGCAAATTATAAGAAATTTTCTCAATCCTACAGTCAATCTGAATTTTAAATGCCAATTTGACCGTGACTCTGTATTGGCCAGTAACTTGAAAAACTCATGAAGCTTTGTATAAGTTTGATAATTCTTTGTGTTAAACGAAAATTCCATGGTTGGCATGACTAATGCGGCTCTTTATCACACATGTCTTATCTGATGGAGGGATAAGGTGAATTTTAAAGAAAATAATTTGATTTTGCCTGTTATCCTATTTGGTGGCCAAGGTACAAGATTTTGGCGGGTATCCCGGTCTTCATACCAAAATGATATTCACCATTACGGCAGCTAGTAGGGTGGTTCTGTCTCTTTCTACCGTCATTGGCAGTGTTGCTGGACCCGGTTCAACATTTCTATTCTCATCACTTGAGATTAGTGACGGGATGCTCAGGGAAAATATACATCTGTCAGACTTGGAGTTGACTGTCGGGATAAACTTTCTTGGATCGGTTATGTGAACTCTACGCATGATGGCCTTAGGGCACTGGATATTTTTGATTCAAGCAACGCTGGACACTATTGCAACAATGCCGTGACAATTGCTATTTGGACTGAAACAGGTGCATTAGACGAAACGGTGCGCGGTGAGGGGAGCGTAGAGGTTACAGGCACCCGAAATGCGCTTGCAATCAGGGGACGTTCAACTCTAACCAGGATCTGGAGTTTGAGGACTCAACAATCCCGTGGATAACTTTTTCAATATGTAAGGCATCTGAAAAATCTGGATACAATTTTTCCTGGCCCATGACACCTTTCAATAAATGAGCAATCTCGATGACTTTTAAGTCATTGAACCCAAGACCATGGCCTGGTGCCGGTGTAAAGAGTCCGTAAGGAGGATGAGAAGGTCCTGTAAGAATAGTCTTGAAACCGTCTGTTCTGTTATTTCCTTCCGCCTGATAAAGATACAGCTCATTCATTCTTTCCTGATCAAAACGCAACATACCTTTTGATCCGTGCAGCTCCCACGCCAGATATCCCTTTCGGCCCCAGGCCACCC
>JAESPT010000114.1 GCA_016765515.1 Sneathiella sp.
ATTTTCCGAATCCAAAAGTAACGGAAATATCGTTGGTGGGTAGGGAGGAAGTTAAGCCGACAAAACCACGAAAACCAGACAAAAGATTGTGGGATTCTCTTTCTGAAGATCAGGATAAAGCGGCCCGCCAGATATATTATGGCTTCAAGCTGTTGGTTGGAGAAACTGGATTTAGAACGCAGGGTTTTTCCGGTATGCCGCGAATGACATCAAATCGCTATGATGGATCTTCCGATCTCGTTGAAAAATATAGGCTTTGGGCGCGGTCGGTGTGTAAAACCGGGGTTTCGGTTCATGGAGTGATTGATATTCTGATCTTTGGAAAAAGCTGCCGGGAAGTGGATCGGGAGTTGCGAAAACGCAAAGGTTTCGCAAAAAAAAATCTTTTAGCGGGTCTTGGTTTCTTTCTGGATCTTTAAGCGAAAAACACTTCCTGATAGAATTTAGTTGACAATCCGGGGTCGTTCCTTTACTCTTATTGTCAACGTCAGAAATTGGGCTCTCAACACATCACATGTTGCGGAGCCCTTTTTTTTGCTTCGATGATGGGTTAGCAAAATCCATTAAATATCTGTAAAAATGAACATATTCGGGACGCATCTGCACGAGTTGTAAGATGGTAATCCGTGGTTCAATATTTCTTGAAACAAATTGCCGTATTGAATCGGTAAACCCATATTGAATTCTTAGCACTAAAAAGTTGCATATTTGGTGAGGTGTTGTCAGTTATGATATTCAAGCAAAGCGAGAATCTGGAAGAAATCAGGTCTGCTATCTGCAGTAAAATTTTCGGAAGTAATGACGACTTATCTTTTTTGGACAGGTTGCGACAACCGGGGAAATTATCCCAGCTACTCTCCTTGTTGGGGGCGGTCTTTGTGAAACCTGAGCAACAAAATATTCGCCAGTTTCTGGCGGATTTTTTTGCCGGCGAAATTGTTCAGATTGCAGATAATGATAATGAGGACCCTGAAGGCGGTTCCGCAAAAGAAAATGTTGCCCGAGCGAAATTACGCATCGACACCCGTCGGTGGTTGATGGAGCAGTTTGCTCCGCACCTGTATGGATCGGGAAAAATGGCCAAGGATGACAGGGGCGCTGACCCTGTTTTTCGCGCTAAAGTCTACCTGCCCGAAAATGGACGTTCTTAAACCCCAGAAAGGCCCGCAAGAGTGTTTCCTGTCCAGTAAAGCCGATATCGCCATATATGGCGGCGCGGCTGGCGGTGGGAAAAGTTTCGCACTGTTGCTGGAGCCCTTGCGGCATATGGATCAGAAAAAATTTCGATCTGTTATTTTCCGCAGAACCGCCAAACAAATTCGCAATGAAGGAGGGCTATGGGATGCCTCAAGGAACCTGTATGGAACCCTAGGTGCAAAAGCCAAGGAAACCGATTTACTGTGGCGTTTTCCATCGGGGGCTTCTTTGAGTTTTGGAGCCATGGAACATGAAAAAAACCGATATGACTGGCAAGGCACGGAAATAACCTATCTGGGATTTGATGAACTTACTCATTTTACAGCCCGGCAGTTCTTTTACCTTCTCAGCCGAAACCGGTCTCTTTCGGGCGTGAAACCCTATGTTCGCGCAACCTGTAACCCGGATGCGGACAGCTGGGTTGCGGAGCTTGTGAGCTGGTGGATTAACCCGAAAACGGGATATGCGATCCCAGAACGCTATGGCAAATTACGTTGGTTTATCCGGGAGGAAGATGCGTTTATCTGGGCGGATGATCCAGATTTATTGACTAAAAAATATCCCGAGTGCGTGCCAAAGTCCCTGACATTTATCGCAGCCTCTGTTGAGGACAACAAGATCCTGATGTCCATTGATGAAGGATACCGGGCCAATCTTGCTGCTCTGGATCAGGTGGAGAGAGAAAGACTTCTCCACGGAAACTGGAAAATTCGGCCCGCGGCCGGTTTTTATTTTCAAAGGAGATGGTTTCAGGTCGCCAAAGTTGCGCCTGTCGTCAGCCGTGTTGTTCGCGGCTGGGATCTGGCGGCAACGCAGGAGAATATAGCGGGAAAAGGAGATTGGAGCGTTGGGGCGAAAGTCAGCCGGGACACGGGCGGCCTTTACTATATTGAACATGTGGAGCGCTTTAGAGGATCTCCCAAACATGTGGAAGATGCGATTGTGCGACTGGCTCAGCAGGATGGAAGCAAAGTCCAGGTGGCTCTGCCGCAGGATCCGGGGCAAGCCGGCAAAGCGCAAGTTCAAGCGCTGACCCGGTGCCTCAGTGGTTTTCGGGTGATGTCAAAACCCGTGTCCGGGAGCAAGACCATGCGGGCCGCCCCTTTTTCCGCGCAAGTGGAAGCGGGGAATGTCTTTCTGATTGAAGGTCCGTGGAATGACGCTTTTTTAAATGAGCTGGAAGGGTTTCCCAATCACGCCCACGACGATCAGGTGGATGCTGTGGTGGAAGCATTTAATGCATTACAGGACAGAAGATACACCTCACAACAGGAAATGTATTCATGATTGATCCGTCAACAACATCCGCGATTTATGATCAGATGGCCGAGAAATGGGCGTTGCCTCATGCTTTGATGGGCGGCACCCGCAGCCTGCAGGCTGAAGGGCGGCTTTATTTGCCGCAACATCCGGCTGAAAATGCAGCGGTTTATCGGGAACGCGCCAAACGGACAGTGCTTCGCAATTATTTCCGGCGAACCGTTCAAAAACTGGTTGGGCGGATTTTCTCCGATCCCATTGCCCCCAGTGAGGATATGCCTGATAGCCTGCTTAACTGCTTGAAAAATGTCGATCTGATGGGGCGGGGATTGAACAGTTTTACCCAAAGCTGGTTCCAGGATGCACTGGTTTCAGGCATATCCTATGTGCTTGTGGATTATCCGGTGAAAGATACCGCGCCTTTAACGGCAGATGATAAGGACAGGCGGCGACCCTATGCGGTTCATATTCCCGCCGATCACCTGATTGCCGCACAATGGGAGACAACTGGTGCTGGTCATTCGCTGACCCAGGTGCGAATTTTGGAACAGGTGACAGGCTATGACGGGTTTGAAGAAAACCGGCAACGGCAAATCAGGGTGCTCACGCCTGTTTATTGGGAAATTTATCGACAAAATGCGAAAGGTCATTGGCTGGTAACGGATGCCGGGGAAAACAGTCTTGGTCAAATCCCGCTGATCCCCCTGTATACGCAGCAAACGGGATTTTTGCAGGCCACCCCGCCGCTGGAGGATCTC
>JAESPT010000115.1 GCA_016765515.1 Sneathiella sp.
ACGCTAATTTACAAAACAACCTATTGAAATATAACAGTTTTATATACTTTGTGCATCCATCACATTATTATTCATTTTGCCATCAAGGCTGACAGAAAGCATCAATGTGCGTGTATTGTTTTATAAAAAATACACTATTATCGTGTAAAATCACAAGACATCTCTCATAGCAGAGGGACATATTCTTTGTAATTTTAAAAAGAGGGGAGCTCTACAACTCTTCTACACGAGCCTCCACACCTGGAAGCCGAAGAGATTTGATCAAATGGCGAACTTCATTCCGAGCAGCGACGTGACTCATGGTCATTTTAATGCCAACGCCTTTTTCCCGCAGATCAAGCATTGTGAGGCCTTTCAAAAAAAGCTCACGAAAAATCACACGCTCCCCAAATCCTGGAGCGGAACGAAATGAAATTCTCGAGGCCAATTTTTCAAGTATCTGTTCAATATTTCGTTTGTTATGAGCGTCTGTATGGGAAAGCCGGTTCCTCATGACAACCCAATCAATCTGATGTTTATCGATCAAGGCCCGACGTTTTCTCTGCTCCCAGACCATCTCGCTATACCAACTTGGACGCAGTACTTCAAAAGTCTCCTCATCAACTTTTGCCAGCAGATCAAGGTCAATGAAACTGTCATTCATAGGCGTAAGGAGAGTATCTGCGAAAGAATGGCCAAGCTTAGCTATAAAACTATCGGCCCCAGGACAATCAACGACAACGAAATCATTTGCATAAACAAGTTCCTGAAGTGCTGTGACAAAACGTGAGCGCTCATCACTTTGCGCTTCATCCAAATTCTTTTTATTACTGGGCTCAATTACTTTTAGTGACGGCATGGGTAAATCCAGGTTTCGCTTAGCGATAAAAGTTTCTCGGTTTTCTATGTACCGACCCAGTGTTTTCTGCTTCCCATCCAAATCAATCGCACCAACCCGATAGCCAAGTGTCAACAATGATACGATTACATGCATTCCTGTTGTGGACTTCCCTGAGCCGCCTTTAGCATTGCCAATTACAATGATATGCGCGCGCGTCAATTGCGCCTCACTGGCTGGCTTTGCTTCTTCTACGGTTACAGTCACTTCGAACTCCACTTGGCAACACGAATTGCGTTTTATTGAGCCTTCATCTGAAGACCTGATCATCAGATTTAACCCAGCGCAACCCACATGACAAGCGAGATAATGATAGTAAATTTAAGCAATTTTTATGAGTTTCAATGGAAAGCTTCACTTAGTGACGATCTCAATTTCAGGATGGAAAGCATAATGTGCAAATGCAAAGTCCACTGTATAGAGTACATCTTGCATTTTTCCGTCGATCCTGCGCTGTACTGTAATATTGCCGATATCAACACCAGCCCCTATTTCCGAAGCATCCAGCGCAGAATTCTGCCCCTTTTCCCAGACAATAATTAGGCCATCGGACTTCTCAATTCTTTTTGATTGCCGAATATAGTTGAGGGACCAAGCATTTCCCTCGCTCACCACGACCCTTGAAAGGGGGGCAACATTCCGTGGCAATTCACCTCGATATAAAAACGGAGTACTTAAACTATCATATCCCCGATAGGGATTTTTTCCGTAAGCGCGATACCCACTATCTCGGGGCACCAGAACCAAACCATCTGGCCTTCTTTCTTTGAACTTAGCGAAGGATTCGATTCGAACTGGCAGCATTTTAAGTTCTGTTCCCAATAGCTCTCCCACGATTGCCCGGCCAAGAAATTGTTGCCACCAGCTTTCTGTTTGTCGATCATACATAACCAAATCTGAATTTCGCAGCTTTCCCGTTGTCCCGAAATCGAGCAGTATTTCTCCTTTTTCCGGGTGATTGATGCGCCTATCAAAAACAAGCGAAGAGTTACAAAGAGGACAGAAAGTTACCGCAATAGGAATATCTGCGAGAGTGTCATTGACGATTTCATGCCACATCAGCACTTGAAGCGGATAGGCTTTTGCAACACCACCAAGGACAACGCCTATCACGGGTTCAGTGGCTTCGATATGAGTAACTTCACTCACTTTCTTAAAAACAGGATTATCAATCGCCGGGATCCCATCCTTGGGTGGCCCTCCGGAGAGTATTTCCTTGAAATCTATACTGGATTTCGAAAAATCTGTATCTGGCCATTCGTGCTGCCAAATCGATGGATCAGCAGAAGCAGAAACAACCTGTCCTATACATAGGAGGAATAAACCAACTCTCAATAAAAGTGTCTTTTTATCCATGTCTGAAAGCATACAAAAATTTCGGTTGCCATGAAACCAATACCCAATAAATCTTTCGTGATTGCTTGACCGACAAATGTAATCTGCTAACACTTCCGCATGTCTTATGATGTAGAAAATA
Organism: Sneathiella sp.; assembly: GCA_016765515.1. Classification (GTDB taxonomy): domain Bacteria; phylum Pseudomonadota; class Alphaproteobacteria; order Sneathiellales; family Sneathiellaceae; genus Sneathiella. The sequence continues at coordinate 2,355 of JAESPT010000115.1, forward strand.
TCGTTATCGGTGCTGGTGTCGTTGGTTTGGCAATTGCCCGGGAACTCGCTATCCAAGGGAAAGAAGTTCTTGTCCTGGAGCAACACGCCAATTTCGGGGAAGAAACGTCTTCGCGAAATAGTGAGGTCATACATGCCGGTATTTACTACCAGCAGGGTAGCCTAAAGGCCCGATTTTGCGTCGAAGGCAAAGCCATGCTGTATGAGTATTGCCAAACTTTCAACATTCCTTATTCAAAAGTCGGAAAATTGATCGTCGCAACGAGTACCAGCGAAATTGATATTCTCAATGGCATCACTCTAAAAGCCAAAAATAATGGCGTTACAGACTTGATCTTTCTCAGTGCAAAGGAAGCGGAGGAAATGGAACCGTCTTTATCGTGCAAAGGCGCATTACTATCTCCTTCCACAGGAATAATCAATACCCATCAGTTTATGTTGTCGCTGGTGGGCGAAATTGAAAGTCTCGGAGGCGCCATAGCCTTCCGATCTCCTTTTCATGGGGCGACGCGAAAAGAGACTGGCTTTGAAGTCAGAAGTAAGGACACAAGCCTCTCTTGTATGAATTTGATAAACAGCGCGGGCTTGGCTGCACAGAATGTTGCAGAAAATATTGAGACTGTTCCACGTTCATACATTCCGAAACGCTATCTGGCAAAGGGGAGTTATTTCACAATGAACCACCCCTCACCTTTCAGACACCTCATTTACCCAGTTCCAAACACGGCGAGTTTGGGCATCCATGTAACACTGGATCTCGCAGGACAAATCCGGTTCGGACCAGATCAGGAATGGGTAGAGGATATTGATTATGAAGTGGACATCTCGCGAGGAGACGATTTCTATGCGGCAATACGGCGGTATTACCCGTCCCTGCCGGACAATAGCCTAATTGCTGCCTATGCCGGTATTCGTCCCAAGACTCAAAGCCCCACAGATAGCGCCACTGATTTTTGCTTTTCAGGCCCCCAACAACACTCTGTTCCAGGCCTGATAAATTTATTTGGAATAGAAAGTCCGGGGCTCACATCCAGCCTTCGAATTGGTCAGCATATACGTGAAATTCTCTATGACTGACGAGGCATGAATCGCAATTAATATGAACCAATCCGTGTTTTGATACTAACGTCCTTATTCTAAAATTGCGCAAGCGCCCCCTGTTTCAGCAACATACATTACAACTAACAAATACATCGCGCAATCTTCCTGCGAATTTCAAGTTGAGCACGAATAAACATTGATTTTTAACCTCTACGATCAACCATCATAGACATACGTGTTTTCAGAATACCTATTTCTAACGAGGGAATTTATGTCTGTTTTTGCATCCAAAGATTTCGATGATCATGAAGCGGTACTGTTTTTTCACGACAAGGACACAGGTTTAAAAGCCATCATTGCGGTCCACGATACGACTCTTGGACCCTCACTGGGCGGTACACGCATGTGGGCCTATAAAAATGATGATGAAGCATTGGAAGATGTTTTGAGACTATCCAGAGGCATGACCTATAAATCTTCCCTGGCAGGGCTGAATTTAGGGGGTGGTAAATCCGTTATCATCGGAAACTCAAGAACCGAAAAATCTGAAGCTCTTTTTGAAGCATTTGGACGTGCAGTCGATAGTTTAAACGGACAATATATTGCAGCAGAAGATGTCGGGACAACTGTACCCGACCTTGAAGCTGCCCGCCGATCAACCGCTCATATTGCCGGTATTCGAGAGGGGAATGTTGGCAATCCATCTCCGGCCACGGCTTGGGGGGTGTTCAATGGCTTAAAAGCAGCGGCTCAATACCGATTAAAAAAGGATAGTCTTGTAGGCGTTAAAGTGGCTGTACAAGGATTGGGAAATGTA
>JAESPT010000116.1 GCA_016765515.1 Sneathiella sp.
ATATATAAATTCGATCATCTACGTATCGATTAATACCGTTATTTCCGTCGGTGTCGCTCTTCCCGCCGCTTATGCGTTCTCTCGTTATAGATTTCTGGGCGACAAAACACTGTTCTTTTGGTTGCTCACAAACCGTATGGCACCTGCCGCCGTTTTTGCACTGCCATTTTTCCAACTTTATTCATCTGTTGGCCTCTTCGATACGCATTTTGCTGTCGCGTTGGCACATTGCCTGTTTAACATTCCCTTGGCCGTCTGGATTTTGGAAGGGTTTATGAGCGGTGTTCCCAAAGAACTGGATGAAACAGCGTATGTAGACGGCTATTCATTTATGCGATTTTTCACCACAATTTTCATTCCTTCAATCAAAGCTGGTGTTGGTGTCACCGCATTTTTCTGCTTCATGTTCTCATGGGTCGAACTGTTGCTCGCAAAAACACTGACGGCAGTCGCAGCGAAACCGATTGCCGCGATCATGACAAAAACAGCGTCTTCGGCAGGGTATGAACTTGGCTTGCTTGCCGCCGCCGGTACTTTGACAATTATCCCTGGTGCGATCGTCATCTATTTTGTTCGTAACTATATCGCCAAGGGTTTCGCGATGGGTAGGGTCTAATGCGTATAGCAATCAATTATGTGGATGAAAAAGCGGAGGACCTAACATGTTAAGTTGGATGGCTTGGACGTGGCCAACGGCTATAGGCTTCATCGCTCTCTTTTCAACGATGGGCGTACTAACCGTGCTGGAAATTCGAGCCCCGGGACAAACTGAGCGCCGGGGTGTACTTGGGCTTAAAACAACCCGTGGAGATCGGTTCTTCTTAACCCTGTTGGGATCAGCCTATATTTTTCTCGCTTGGCTTGGTTTTGTCGGACAGCCTCTTTGGTGGCCCATCGGTATCGCTGTTCTTTGGGGTGTATTTTGCTTTAAAAAAATGTGAGTGGGGATGGTTCTTGCTCATCAACTAAAATATTAGTATAAATGCACAATATGTATTTTGATTAGTTGGGGGTACTGCTCAAGTCATGAAATTCTCTTTTTATTTAATGGAAATTTTTTAGATGCGGCAAAAGAAAGACAACTCCCTCCTGACTGAAGTTGAGTTGGAATTTATGAATGCAGTTTGGAAAATTGGCAATGGTACAGTCCGCCAAGTGATGCAAAATCTCTCACCGCCACGGGCGCTTGCCTATACGTCAGCATCAACAATCATGCGCATTCTGGAGCAGAAGAAGTTTCTCGTTAGTATTAAAACAGAAAAATCGTTTGTATATTCTCCAACAATCGACAAAGCTGATTATCAGTCAAAATCGCTTCAGCATTTGTCTGCCAAATTGTTTAACAATACGCCGTCGTCGCTGGTCGCTCGGTTGGTTGATGACGAAAATTTATCAGATGATGCCTTGCAGGAAATAAGGAATTTACTCGACAGAAGGCTGGGGAAAAATGACACCTGAAACCGTTCTCAATATATTCATTGATGCCAATATACTTCTGTTGGTCGCGTGTTTAGTTTGGACTTCGGCTCTGGTAATCTTTCCCCTGTTTGGATTGAAAAATACATTTAAAACACAGCTTTTTGTGCTTAATGGCAGCATTGGCGCCATCATTTTTTGTCCGGTTTTTGTCTACTTGTTTAGTGGTTGGGCATCACAAAATTCACTCAATATATCTGATCTTATCGTTGCGAATTATCTCAACGGAAACTTTCGGATGGACGCCGAACAGTTGCAATCAGCGCTTGGTTTTCGTGAAGAGATGGTGAGAGAGATTGTTGGCCTAAATTCTTATCCTGCAAAAATATTGGTCGGCGCGTTTGCTACAATTTCTGCAATGTTGTTTTTGCGCCTTGCTTATCAAGGCTATAAACTTTGGGCACAGCTTAAAGATAGCTATCAGCTAAAACGCATCGGTAATGTTTTTATTTTGGTGAATGATGAAATACACATCCCGTATTCTACGCGCGGTTTGATCCGCCGGTATATTGTCATTCCTGAAGAAATGTTGACCCACCAATCGGATCTAAAAATCGCAATTGCTCATGAACTTCAGCATTTCAGGCAAGGAGATGTCGAGTGGGAATTCCTTTTGGAAGCGTTGAAGCCGTTCTTCTTCTGGAACCCTGTTTTTTATGTATGGTCCAGCCAGGTGAGGCGATTGCGTGAATATGCGTGCGATCAGACGATTGTTAATCGCTCCCCCTATGGCATTAGAGCCTATTGTGAATGCTTGCTCAGAACGAGTCGAGCCCAATCCAATTCCAACAGCGGTAATCGATTGAGTTTGCCATCCGTGGCACTTGTTGAAAAAAGTGCTTCTGAAAAATCAAAAAGAAGTCTTTTGCGCAAACGCATCATGATGTTGACCAGTGAGCATGGAAATAAAGACTCCAAATTGATATCAACACTTGTTGCAATTTCAATTGTTGGAATTGTCTTCACCACATCCGTTCTCATGCAAAACACAAAAGATTGGTCCCATGATCGATTAATGTTGTCGACCATTATCAATTTGGAACGCATGAATACATTAAATAATGTTGCAGAGTCACAGTAACTTGCAATTAGAAGCAGCAGATCTTCAGTAATAGTATTCAGGCAATTGCGTTTGCAGTTGACCGTCTGTTGAACCCATCGGCACGACAGTTCTTTGATCAAAATTTGAAAACCCATTTTTTGGAACTGGGTTTTCCTTTGTCTTCTCAGCATCACCTATTTTACCGTCATTAGAATGACGGGGTGGGAGAGTGGCGCCTCTTTATTTGCGTTTGATTTGATAGCGGAAGACTTTTGGGTGTTCTCCGTTGGGATCCATCTGTGACGTTCCGCTGCCGATTGTCACCGTATACATCAGGGGGCTGGAAAGTTTGTCTCCCGCTGCGGTGATTGCTGTCCAGTTCACATTTGTTGTGATTTTGTATCGTCCATTTTCTTCAGCTTTGACGTCCAGATCGGTAATCGTGTTTTTGTTTTGTTTAATCATTCCCCATGTTTTTTTGAAATATGCCTTTAAATGCTCGACATTCTTTATTTCTGCATTGGGGTAGGACCATTGCTCAAAATCACCATCCGGAAGAAATTTTAAATATTCAACCGGGGGCGCATTGGTATCAATCATACTCAGCCAGGTGCGCATGAATTTCTCGGAGGTGGCTGCAGAAAGCTGATCTGCCGCAAGGGCCGTTGTTGATGCCTGAAAAGATACAATTAGAACCGCGGCGGCAGCGGCCCCGCGGGCCATTTTCGTCAATTTTGACATTGTCGCTCCTAAAGAGATGTTGAAAACATCTCCTTTATAATGAATGAACATTCATTTATCAAGAGGCGACAATTCCTCTCCAGATCATATCGAAGGTATTGTCCAGTGTATCGGAGGTAATCGCCTCATTTGTAAGGATTGCGCGTCGCCCAAGCTGTAGGGCTGGCGCAATAAGTACAGCGGTCAGGGCGCTTATCGGTACGCGGCGTAAAGTACCGTCTTCGATGGCTGTGTTAAGGATGGTGGCAACCTCTATCGCCATGGCTTCGACTTCTGGTTTGCGCGTTTCATCGAGCAATTGTGCAGCGGCTACATATTCAGAGAAAACAAAGTCACTGGGATGTTCCCGTGCATATTCAAACAGAGCGAACCAGATGCGCTTGATATTGAGGGTTGAGGTGTCTGATTTATTAAAACCAGCCATTATTTGATGGTGAAGCTCGGTTTTGATCTCCAGATAAATCTGTTGGAGTAGTTCCTCTTTGCTGGGGAAATACAGGTAGATGGTGCCCGGCGAGACGCCGGCACGTTTGGCGATCCGTCCCATGGACGCTCCGGTCAGTCCGCCCTCAATGACTTCGAGCACGGCTGCATCGCGAATAGCCCGTCGTTTGGTTTCGTCTTTTTCGCGCACTTTACCCGCCGTCTTTTACCTATACCATCTATGTCCTCTATACCATCAACGGTCACCGGCGGAAACCTTGGAAATGGGGCGGCTCCGCTCTGCGAGATTGGTTGGCTGGCAGGTTCAGGCAATAAAGTCTGACTGCAACATAGCCAGGGCAACCACAACAATCATCAAGACTGCCAAACTCTGATTGATCAATCTCAAGGTTCGAGTGGAAGTTACAAATTTGTTGAGGAGGGCGCCGCTATAACACCAGGCCGAATTAAGCACCAGTCCAACGCCTATGAAAATGGTCAAAATGATCGTGAGCTGATTAAGGTAGCTGATATCCGGATCGATGAACTGTGAAAAGGCCGCAATAAGCATAACCCAGGCTTTAGGGTTCAGGGGATGAATAAGACACCCGGCCAGGAAGCCGGGTTTTTTATCTGCTTTGGCAATTTTTGGATCTTGAAACGCAATTTTGTAAGCAAGATAGAGAATATAGGCGGCAGAAAGAACCAGGAAGGCATATCTCAGGGTTGGGAAAAGCACAAATAATGTGCCGAGCCCTGCTGCCACCCCTATTCCCACAAGGAAAAAGCCGAAAATCGTTCCCAGAATAAAGGGAGTGGATTGTCTGTAACCGAAACTTGCGCCCGTTGCCATGAGCGCCATATTGGCAGGGCCCGGAGATCCGACCATCGAGACGGCAAACATGAAGATGAGGACGATTGTTTCAGTTGGCATTGTCTTATCCTTGATACAATTTGCTTTGTACTTACATTGTCTCTATATTGTCTCATACTTGTCCCTGTCAAAGTTAACATTGTACCTGATACAATTTAGGAATTAGAAACGTGAAGTCGGCCGATATTGTCAGAGTGATCTTGCTCAGGATTGAAGACGGTGATTTGAAGCCGGGCGACAAATTGCCGACCCACCGGGATATGGCTTGGTATAGTGAATGCAGTGTGGGAACCGTGACGCGCGCGTATACGGAATTGGAGCGACGGGGTGTCACCTATGGTCAGGTCGGCCGGGGAACCTATATTTTTGGTACGCCTCAAGACAAGGAAGAAGTGGGGCGCGGGTTGTTCTTGCCCACGGATAGCCACGTCCAGTCTGAGCCCGGGATAAAAGTTGATCTCTCATTGAACAGTTTTTATCACCCCGAGCTTGGGCGGCGGTATCAATTAGCCTTTGAAATGCTGGCGCAACACGCCCCGCAATCAGGATACCGAGGGTATTTCGACTGCCGGGGCCGGCCGAATGATCGATATTATGCGGCTCAGTGGCTGGAGCCTCTCATTGGTCCCGTAGATGAGAAGAATATCCTGATCACACAAGGGGCGCAGTCCGCACTTTACCTGTCAATGGCGTCTCTTACATCTCCTGGGGACAGTATTGCGACGGAGGGGTTTGGCTATCCGGGCATAAAAGCCGCCGCACAGGAGTTGGGCCTTCGAATTGCAGCGCTTGAAATGGATGAAGACGGCATGATTCCCGAATCATTCGAAGCCGCTGCGAAGAGAGGTAAAATCAAGCTGCTCGTCACAGTTCCGACCAATCATAATCCCACAGGAACAACCGTACCGTTGAAGAGAAGGCATGAGATTGTCCGGATTGCACGGAAATATCACATTCTGATATTGGAAGATGGTGTTTACGGTCCACTACAAACAAAAAGCCTTCCAACTTATTACGAAATCTGTCCGGACGTGGGGCTGTA
>JAESPT010000117.1 GCA_016765515.1 Sneathiella sp.
AGTAAAGCGACACCAACAAGACCAGTATAAATCGGCTTGCGAGAATAACCGGGACGCAAAGACCAGGCCAGAGTCATGATAAATCCAACCAGAACCAGAACCGCAATATTGCCTCCTGAAATCGGTGCATGGATGACAACATCGTCAATGGTTGTGGACCCAGTAAAACCGCCAACCGAAAGCCCGATCCACAGGGCAACCATGGCAATCAAAGGGCCAAACATTCCGGCAAGGACGAGCCACGGATTGTTTTTATAATAGGATACTAAATCGTAAGGATCTGGCTCACCCAAATGCACCGGCGGTGCTTTGTCTGGATTGAGCAGTGCATAACCCAACGCATACGTAGCATAAAGCAGAGCCAGAAATACTCCGGGGATAAAAGCAGCTTTAAACAGGGTGCCGGTGGAAAGAACAGCTGGCTCGCCCAGCATTTCCAGAACGGTTATGCCTAATGCATCGGCCCGGTTCTCCTGGCCAAGGGCGTACATGTCACCAACGATCGACCCGAGTAAAACAATTACGATAGACGGCGGAATAATTTGGCCCAGTGTTCCTGCTGTTGCAATAACTCCCGTCGAAAGTGATTTTGAATAGCCGTGTTTCAACATGGTGGGCAAGGCAATTAGGCCCATTGTTACCACGGTCGCACCAACCACACCTGTGGAGGCAGCAAGTAGGGCACCTACCAACACAACAGCAATAGCCAGACCGCCAGGGAGGGAGCCAAACAATTTAGCCATGGTGGTCAGCAGATCTTCGGCAATGTTGGATCGTTCAAGTGCAATGCCCATCAATACGAAAAGCGGTACGGCCAAAAGTGTTTCCACATTGCCGCCAAAGGCACGAGAGAACACTCCCTGAGCCCAGGTGGATTCGGTAGAGAGCATGGCCTTCTGCCAGCCTCCTTCAAACACCGGAACCTGTTCCATAACACCGCCGAATTCCTGCAAGGTGTACAGCAATCCTAGCTCACTCAAACCTGCGATGAGGAAAAAACTAACTAATGCGGAACCGGAAATGGCATAGGCGACTGGATAGCCCGAAAGGATACCGCCAAACAGCGATATACCAACAATCATCAGCGAAAGTTCAACGCCGGTAAAACCAAACAACATGGGTTAAAACTCCGAGAATAATTAAAGAGGGTGGGGGTGGGTGTCTTCGTCCGGTCCACCACTGAGGCTATCGTCAAATGAATCCATACCCATTCCATCAATGGGGTCACCTTCAAAAGAATAATGAGTTGGTATGTCTTCATCTCGTTCGAGCAGAGCCAATATGTTGCGCAGTAAAAATCCTATTGCACAAATGAACATGAGGCCGGCAAACACCAACACCATAAACTTGAAGGCCCAGACCCAGGAGAATTCTGCTGTGCCTGAGGTTTCAAAGCGGAAATCCCGCCAACGTGCCGATGTTGTCCAGATGTTCATCGGTTTTTGTGCAAACATGGCATTCATAGCGATAGGCCAAGAAAACCACCACAACATGATTGTGGAGGGGATAAACAAAAAGAGGGTCCCAAAGAAATCGATCCAATGTCGTGTTCTTTTTTTGCAGGCGGCATACACCAGATCGACGCGCACATGCCCGCCTTCAATAAATGTGTAAGCAGAGGCCATTGCAATCAAAATGGCATTGTAAAATTTTAGCTGTCCAGACAACCATTGTAATTCTTCACCGATCACATTCATTCCAAGGGGGGAAAGCAATATTTCATTACCTCGAAAAATCTGACCTACGGCAATGATCATCACCTGCTGCAGCATCATAAGAAGCGCAAACCAGACCGAGATGCTGCCAATTTTTCCATTGAAATTTTCTAATCCCCTTACCGTACCGCGCAAAATGCTACGCTTGTAGACACCCGCGCCGATCAATATCAGCACCAAAGCCAGGAGGATGAAAAAGAATTGATGCGACATGCCCATGAGGGTTAGCGCATTCATTTTCAATTTTAAAGTATCAAGAGTGACCCAGTTATATATGTGCCAGGGAAGAATCAATAGATTCACAAATCCCATAACAAAATTCAGAAGTAGACTACCAAGCGCTTCCATACCGGTTCTTTCCGATTAGCACCGCGGATTTAATAAGTGCGCGAATATTTTCTGACCAAGAGCTTTGAAAATTCTCAAATGCTTGATGGTATTTCGCTGGATATAAATATCAACTTTGTTCGATATGACGGACAATCATGAGATCGGTCTGTATATCAAATTTGCACCAATTTCAAATCTTCACGGACTTTCTGTAGTTAAAATACGAAACCGGGCTTTGAAAGCCCGGTTTCTTTTTGGTGTCACATTCCTATGACTTAACCCAAAACGCGTGTGCGCTGACGAGTATAAGCACCAGAGGAAAGTTCATCCCATTTAGCAGAAGCTTTCATGGATTTCTCAACAGACTCGCGAACCTTCTTGAAGAATGGATCGCTCATATTTTCTTCCAGAACTTCAATAGAAGCTTTGCCGAAAGCATCCCAAACATCATCAGGGAATTCCAGTGTTTTAACGCCACCAGCCTGCAAACGTACCAGAGCTTCAGAGTTATTAGCGAGATACTGATGCAGGTTCCACAAATTCGCTTCACCGGCAGCAATTTCTATCATTTTCTGATTGGCTTTGCTCAGACCGTTGAAACGGTCTTTGTTAATACCCAGTGCAAGGCCAGCACCTGGCTCATGGAAGCCTGATGTGTAGTAGAATTTGGTGATTTCCTGGAAACCAGCTTTTTCATCAGCCCACGGTCCGATCCACTCAGTACCATCGATAGCACCGGATGCAAGCGCTTGGTAAATTTCAGAACCAGGCAATGTTTGAACAGACGCACCAAGTTTACCAAGGGCTTTACCACCAAGACCAGGCATACGGAACTTAAGGCCTTTGAAATCCCCAGCAGATTTGATTTCTTTACGGAACCAGCCACCAGCCTGCGGGCCTGTGTTACCGGCGAGGAAAGAATGAAGACCAAATTCTTCACCCAGTTCAAGATGAAGTTGATGTCCATTTTGATGATAGTACCAGTTGTGCAGCTCGTTTGGTGTCATGCCGAAAGGAACGGCAGTGAAAAAACCAAACGCGGCGTGCTGACCTACATAGTAGTAGTCAGCGGCGTGATACATATCAGCCTGACCAGATGTAACCGCATCAAATACAGCGCCCAGCCCAGATACCAATTCACCGTTTGCTTTAACGTCAATTTCCAACATGCCGTCTGACATAACATTTACGGAATCAGCAAAATGCTGTGCAGCGTCAAACACACCGGCAAGGCCACGGCCCCAAGCGGTAACCATGGTGAGTTTTTCACGGCCTTTTGAAATCGCAGGTGTTGCAAACGCAACGGTACCAGCGGCACCAGCGAGGCCGGCACTTTTAATAAATTTACGACGATCCATTTATAACACTCCCTATAAACTTTTACATATTTCCCAAACAATGCGGTCATTAGACTTCCCGCCGCAAAGCTGGAGCAGAAGATAACCATTGTTTTACCTAAGGTCTAGCAATAAAGAATGCGATGTTGGCTAGTTGCAAATGTTTTTTATAGAGTTTGAGGAAATACGTCTGTTGATTTAGAAAAAGCTATTTAACAAAAGAATTTTTGTGGGACTAGCATAAGAATTACTAAATAATGCGGAGGAGGGGTATTTGCATTAGTGCAAATTCTGATTTGCAATTGCGTGTGATAAATAGGTCCAATGCACGTTCTGCTGTTGACTGTATGTCTAGGAACCGTATCCTTTATTATTCGAATAGACAGTTAACGTACTTTTAGTCGAGGCTGCGATATTTGCGCTATTTTCAACGCTATTCGTTATGGAATAAGCGGCTGCCAGCCTTCCTTTGTAAGGATTTCAGCGGGCTGGAATCTTTTTTTATAGGACATCTTCTTACTCTCTGAGATCCAATAGCCGAGATAGACATACGGCAAAGCCATATATTTGGCTTGGAGGATGTGCCAAAGGATCAAAAAATTTCCAAGGCTTCTTTTCACTTCGTCTGGATCAAAGAAGCTATAGACGAGTGAAAGGCCATCATCCATAAGGTCGGTTAAACAAACAGCGAGCAGTTTTCCATCACCATTCCTGAATTCTACAAGTTGCGAGCGAACGGGACTATCTTCGACCATGGCTTGATAATCACTAAAATCCATATCGACCATGCCACCATCGAAGTGGCGGGTTTTAAGATATTTATGGAATAAAGCAAAATGCTCTTCTGTTGCTTGAGCCGGTTTTTCAGAGGCTTTGAGATCACTATTATGTGCCCAAACCCGGCGGAACGATTTTTTGGGAGTATATTCTTTTGTCCTTACTCGGATGGGGACACAAGCGTTGCATCCCTCACATGCAGGCCGATACGCTAAATCCTGACTTCGACGAAATCCAGCAAGACTGAGTGCGTTATGAAGATGATCTGGATCTTCACCAGCAAGGAGAGTG
>JAESPT010000118.1 GCA_016765515.1 Sneathiella sp.
CATATGGGCCCAGCCGCCAATTTCCAGACGGGTGCGAAAACAGCCTTTGCAATAGACATTTTGCATATCCATTGTGCAAACGCCGGTGCAGGGGGAGGGAATGTCTGGAAGGTTCGTATGCTTGATTACTTTTCTATGCATTCAGAAGTTTTACTCGGCTCCTTTGAGGATATCACTCAAAGCATTAAAGGGGAGGAGGACACAGATATGGCGACTTTTATGATCCTTTACCGGGGTGAAATAAGTTAATTCTTCCCAGGGCAGAGAAGCCGCACCATCCCCAGTCTCTAAAAGCTGTTTTACAGAGGATCGGATTCCGTCCACATCAGCCAGGTTGAGCCCTATGGCATTTTCCGCCAAAAGTGATGCGGCGGCCTGACACAGCATACAGGCCCGGTTATCGTGGGCGAGATCCGTAATATGGCCGTCCTCGAGCTTCACTTGAATTGTAATCCGGTCGCCGCAAGTTGGATTGTCCAGAGTGCCTTGTGCATCCGGATTTTCAAGAGAACCCGCACCCGTTGCGTTTGCAGCCAGTCGCATCAGGTTCTTTTGGTATAATTCTTCTATCAACGTCTACTCACTTTTATCCGAGAGATCTTCAGTTACCCTAGCCAGGATAGTTGGTGTATCTATATCAGCAAAAATACTAGCGCTGTCAATTTCTACTGCATGGACCACATGTTCATTGTTGGATATGACAGCTTTGGCCCCCATATCGCCAGAAATCTCCTGAATATCATCAAAAAACTGTGTGGAAATAAGGGCCGGATTCCCTCTTTTCCCTTTAATGCTGGGCACAACAATCGCGCGCCCTTCCTCTGGATCAAAAGCGTCGATGAGTTTGTTCAATATGTCCTGCTTTACAAATGGCATATCACCAAGACAAACAAGAACGCCGTCATAGTCGTGTCTCAATACTTCAAATCCAACTTTCAAAGAGGTTGATAAACCATTGGCATAATTGAAATTTTGGACACTGGAAATATCAAGATCCCATATGCTTTTCAAGACGTCGTCAGCTTCATGCCCCGTCACCATCAGAACATGATCAGCATTGGATGCAAGGGCTTGTTCAGCCACATGGCGAACCATCGGTTTATTGTTCACCAGAGCGAGCAATTTATTGTCAGGCCCCATGCGCCGGGATTGACCTGCTGCCAATAACAGAACTGCAATTTTTTTCTTCTTGTGAGTTTGGCGAGACGGGGATTTTCCGGCACGAGGTTGCGGTCGGCTGGCAATTTCCTTCAGCAATCCACCTTCCCCCATCCCCATGATGTCGTCTGCTGTAACGTCAAGATCGCACAGGAGGCGCTGCAGGACCCAATCAAATCCGTTGAGTTTCGGAGAACGGCTACATCCGGGTAATCCCACGACAACGCTGTTTTTGAGATTCCCGATCAGCAGCAGGTTTCCCGGATCAACAGGCATTCCAAAATGATCCGTCCTGCCTCCGGCATTTTTGATCGCGGTTGGAATAACATCTCGGATATCTGTTATGGCGGATGCGCCAAAGATCAGAATGAGATCACACTCTTTTTCAATCAGATCATGGAGGGCTGCTTCTACCGCCTCTTCATGATGATCGGTAATTTTGCGAACAGCGATTGTATTTTGGCAGTCTGCAAGACGATCAGACAGAACTTTTTCCGATTTGACGATCAGCTTGTCCGTCGTTTTGGGAAGGCGTGTTGAAATAACGCCAATTTTTTTTGTTTGAAAAGGAAAAACGGAAATAAGCTTTTCTTTTTCACTATCAGCATACTCAGTCGCCTGATCCACGTGTCCAGAAGGCGCGGAGAAAGGAATGATTTTGACCGTTGCCAGCATCTGATTTTTGTCAATTTTCTCAAAGTCCTTGACCGTTGCAATCGTGATGGACGGATCAATTCTATTGATTTTATTGAGCAAAGGTTTGTTGATACGGACAATGCCTGACGTGTCGGAAATAAGATTACTTCGCCCGGTGAACGGAGTTTTAACCGTCACGTTTTTACCGGCAAGAGGGGATGCAATGGCAAGAGCTGCTTCATTTTCTGGAACATCGCCCGCTTCCAGCTTTGCGGCAAGAACAGTCTCCTGCCCAGTATCGCTGATGGCTTCTAGCGCCTCCGCATCCAGTACATATCCCTTTTTAAGCAGACCAAGCGGGCCTGCTTCAACAGCATGGGCCAATATGGCGCCCATGGCGTCACTTAAAGAGAGGCGAGTAAATATCATTCTATTCTTTACCTCTTAATGAGGCTGTTAGCTGGGCCATAATGGAGATCGCAATTTCTGCTGGAGATTGAGCCCCGATATCAAGCCCTATAGGACCATGAATTCGAGAAATTTCCTGTTCTGTAAATCCGGCCTGTGTTAGACGTTCCCGCCTTTTTCCGTTGGTGCGATTGCTGCCCAGCGCGCCAATGTAGAAGACATCGGATCGAAGGGTTGCTTCCAAGGCTGGATCATCCAGTTTTGCATCATGGGTGAGAGTGACGACGGCGGATCGGCGATCAGGGGCCAAATCCTTCAGGGCTTCATCGGGCCAGCGATCATCAAGTTTCACATCAGGAAACCTGAAGTCAGATCCAAAACTGCGGCGTGGATCAATGACAGTGACGTCATACCCTGCAGCGGTCGCCATGGGAGCAAGCTTTTGCGCAATATGAACAGCGCCAATAATAAACAACCTTAGGGGCGGATTAAAGATATTGAGAAAAACAGGCCCGTCTTTGGTTTCAATTTCACTCGGTTTATCTCTGCTAAGGGCGGATTGTGCGTCAATTTTCAAATCAGAGAGTTCACTCTCTTCAAAGGGGTGCAGAATTGTACTGTGTCCTGACTTCAGGTTTGTCGCGAGGACAACCTGACGTTTTTCCGCGCGCGCCTGTTGTAATTCTTTTAACAGATTTATATCCATGATCGACAGGCTCCTAATTCAACGTCTCGACGAAAATACGAATTTTTCCGCCGCAAGCCAGTCCCACTTCCCACGCCTGATCGTCACTAACACCGAATTCCAGAACCGTATTGCCGCCGTTTTCCAAGAGACCGAGCGCTTCCTGTATGACAGCTCCTTCAACACATCCGCCGCTGACAGACCCCACCATGTTTCCAGCTTCATCAATGGCAAGTTGACTGCCGAGTGGTCGCGGAGCAGATCCCCAGGTTTGTATGACCGTGGCAAGGGCGACTTTTTTTCCGGCAATTTTCCAATCCAGGGCATTTTTTAAAACATCATCTTGTGCCGCGATATCTAAAGAATGGGTCATGCAACAAATCTCCTTTGTACGGGTTGGCTCATATCCGCTTGCGGCAGGATGTGGGACAAATCCTGCAGGCTTTGCAGGTTGTGGACGGTTTTAAAGATATCAACATGGGGCAAGATTGCCTTGATCCCGGCAGCTTTTGGCTCGAACCTGTCAAATCGCAGAAGGGGATTTAGCCAGATCAGCTGACGGCAGGATTTATGAAGGCGATCCATCTCACGCTCCAACCCGTGCGCTGAATCCCGATCAAGACCGTCAGAAATAAACAGAACAACAGCGCCTTGTCCTAACACGCGCCTTGACCAGAATTTGTTAAATTCAGCAATGGTTGCTCCAATACGGGTGCCTCCTGACCAGTCTTCCACTTTTTCACTGACCGCGTCCAAAGCCTCATCCACGTCACGATAGCGCATATAATGGGTAATATTGGTGAGGCGGGTGCCGAATACAAATGTATGTACCCGATCCCGATCATTGGTCATGGCATGGAGAAAATGGAGGAGCATACGACTATATTGGGTCATGGATCCGGAAATGTCGCACAACACAACAAGAGGAGGGTGCTTTTTGATCTGTGACTTGTAGCGCAGGGGGATCGTTGCGCCCCCTGATCGAAGTGCAGCCCGTAAAGTGCGGCGCATATCAACCTTGCCTTGCCGCATATTAGCCCGTAATCGTCGTGTTTTAACTTCACGAATGGGGAGTTGCAGGGTCTTCATTGCCCGCTTTGCCTGTTCAAGCTCCTCGACACTCATGCTTTCAAAATCTTTTTGTTGCAGCATTTCCTGATCAGAGGTGGTGAGTTCTGCATTTATCTCGATCTCTTCGCCTTGATCATCATTCGCACCGTCTAGCGCGTCCGAGGGCGCCAGAGCCTGGGATAAACGTTTTGAAATTTCTTCCTCGTTGCCGGCGACCTTGTCCAAATAGGTCGTAGGCAACATCATATCCATCATTTTTTTGAGGATATCGGGGTTTTTCCAGAAGATATGAAAAGCTTGATCAAAGAGAGGCCATTGATCATGTCGATTGACGAAGACAGAATGCAGGGTCCAGTAAAAATCGTCTCTGCGTTCCAACCCGGAGCATTCAACAGCTTTAATGGCCTCGATCACACGGCCAGGTCCTAACGGTAATCCCGCGCGGCGCAGGGTTCTGGCAAAGTGGATGATATTTTCGACGAATGTGCCGTTGTCTGTCGCCTGCGGGAGAGGCATTAAATCGGTACCTCCGCATTCTTCAGGCACTCTTCAAAATAATCGTAATCTTCATAATGATCGATGACATGGCTCGCGCCTGCCTTTTGAAGATCTTCCGGTTTTATCCAGGACGCTACGCCAATAAACGCCA
>JAESPT010000119.1 GCA_016765515.1 Sneathiella sp.
TCCAGCTCTTCGCTCGCTTTTGTCTTGGGGGATTGGCCGGCGCCAACCAATTCTATAATTACGTCATTCTCGACGACCAGCCCGCCTTCAGCGCCCTCTGCCAATATTGCCAGCGGGTTCTTGATCCACAGTGCCTTGCTCAATGAAGTGTCTTTCTGTTTAAGATTTGTGTTCTGTTTACCCCATTGTTTCACAGTTGGGTTTTGATGGAAATAAAGGTCCGTGACTATTCCGCATCGTAAAAACAAGAAAGCATAGCGACCCGCTACTTTTCTTCTTCATCTACCGTATGGATAGGGTATAACTATTGCCCAAATCCCGTCCACACCGTAAATTTAGGGCGTGAGGATAAGTTCTGCGTTCATCGTTCTTAAATAGTAAAGTTAAGTTTGCCATGCAAAATCTTGATAATATTGATCTTTTAGAAGAAATAGATCCCGTAGAGCGGCTGGCCTTGTCTAGTAAATGCACGTGGAAGACCTATTTGCCGAACGAGCAGATTCTGGAGCGTTCCAGTACCAGCCGGGATGTTTTCTTTGTGGTTGAAGGCAGCGTCAATGTGGTCAATTTCGGTGTATCGGGCCGGGAAGTGGCCTATGCAACCGTAGACGCGGGCCAATATTTCGGAGAACTGTCCGCCATAGATGAACGTCCGCGATCCGCGAATATCATCGCCAATAAAAAATGCCTGCTGGCCTCTTTGTCACCAGAGTATTTTAACCAGCTTCTGCTCTCGCACCCTGAGATTATGCTGCAGGTCATGCAACGGCTCGCCCGGATTATTCGCATCAATGATGACCGTATTCTTGACCTGTCCACCTTGGGTGCGGTTCAACGGGTTTGTCAGGAACTTCTTCGTATGGCCGAGCCCGATCCGGTCACGGCAAACTCTTGGCTCATCTACCCCATGCCGACCCAAAGCGTCATCGCCAGCCGCGTCTCCACCACCCGCGAAACCGTCGCTCGCGTGCTCGGTCAGCTCGCAGGCGATAACCTGGTGCTCAAAAAAGGCAAGAACCTCTACCTCAAAGACAAACAAGGCATCGAAGACTTCATCGCCAGCCTCGCTGTGACACCGGGGAATGTGCCTCGGTGATTGAGGAAATTACAGTTTATGGTGAGTATTAAATCCTTCGAAAAGCCTTCATTTTTTCGCTGTTTAGCCTGGTGTTCAGTTTTCGCTGCAACCCTATTGGCTGGATGTGATCGAATATCAGGTGAACTTGCGCATCGTGGTTTACCTAATCCACCAAAAACAGATTGGAATGAAGCATCCTACAAAGCATTTAGGATGTGTAGCAAAATGACCTCAATCGGTTTGTATGCTGATGGGGAGAAAAGATCCTGTGGAGCTTTGAAAGGGCTGAGAACTAAGGTCGCTAGTGGTTCAAGCGATCTTAAGGCAACGGTCTACGGTCAGTGTTTTATTGATAAAAAACCTGTGATGGTTACTTGTGGTGTTGCCCGCGGCCATGCAGTTATAAGTAGCATAAAGTACGGTTATTATCGTTCAGCTTATACTTTGTGTCGTGAAGCTTTTAAAAGTGCACTTCGCCATGAATATAAAAGGCCATCAAAAGTTGTCGTTTTAGATTACGGCGTTGTAAAGCAAGATTTAGATAAAAAATCTCCCTATAAACTTGAATTCGCTATCAGATGGAAAATCTATGGTTCAGAAGATTCTCCTGCACCTGATAAACGTCTCCCATTGATTGAGCATACCTATGAGTACGACCGTGTTACATGTGAGACGGACGATAATAAAGTAGTCAAATTGACCTATCGTGAGCTTGGAAATCTGACTTGGGACGAAGAAGGCCGATTAGACTACTTTAAGTTCTTTAAGAGGTTCTGACCTTAGAGTTCATTAGTTAGGTACTAGCAATTCAGATTCTTAGTGAGCCATCCTTCAATCCCCTTTGCCGCAGCCATTCCCGTACTAAAGCAGCCCTGTAATAAATAACCGCCGGTGGGGGCGTCCCAGTTTAGCATTTCTCCCGCGGCGAACCAGCCGGGGTGGGATTTGAGCATGAGTGTGTCATCGACCATATTGAGATCAAGGCCGCCCGCTATGCTGATGGCTTTTCATGGAAAATACACAGTAGGATTGTCTTCAAAAAAGAAGTGTTCTGGGAAATTCAGATTGACAGTAGTGCCATTAGCTACTACATGTTTTGAGAGCAATATATGGTGATTGGTATGAAATCAGATTTGAAAGCAGGAGAAGGTACCTTCACGACAAAAGTGCGTCGCCAGGGTGGCACTAGAATTGCGACACTGCCAAAGAAAGTTCTGGACGAAGCCGGCATCAAGGATGGCGACGAAGTGAAGGTTATGTCAGAGGGCGATACTGTCGTTATTCGTAAATCTGATGATGATCACGATGCGTTCATGGAAGCGCACGAATACTCAATGAAGCGTTTCAGTAAAACCTATAAAGATCTGGCTAAATGACAGGTTTCAAGTTACCAAAACGTGACATTATTATAAAAATACAGGCAGACCAAATAAAGTATTTTGGCGGACCTCCCGGAATAAGAGACGAAGGTGGTATTGATGCTGCCTTAGAGCGTCCTCATCATTTGATGAGTTATGGGGGAGACGTTGATGTCTTTGATGTTGCCGCCTCGGTCGCTTATTCAATCACAAAAAATCGACATCCTTTTATTGATGGCAATAAAAGAGTCGGCGCAGAAATCTGTCATATAATATTGCGGGTGAACGGTTGGGAACTTTCCTGCTCTTCAGATGACTATACAGATGTCATTCTTCAAATTGCCTCTGGTGATATGAGCGAAGCTGATTTCACCAATTGGTGCAGGGAAAATTCTCACGAAATTTGACCCGTTAAACGCGCACTTTCGGATCCTCTATCTAATTGGTCCTTAATTTTGATAGCCACCCCTCAATCCCCTTAGCCGCGGCCATTCCCGTACTGAAACAGCCCTGCAATAAATAGCCGCCGGTGGGGGCGTCCCAGTTTAGCATTTCTCCGGCGGCGAACCAGCCGGGGTGGGATTTGAGCATGAGCGTGTCATCGACCATGTCAAGAGCAAGGCCACCCGACGTGCTGATGGCTCGGGTGATCGGGCGCGGAGCGGTTAGCGTGACCTTTAGGTTTTTGATAGCGATGCTCAGGGCGTTCGGTGTTTGGTCTGCGTTTTTATGGGTAAACTCTCGCAGCAGGGCGGTTTCAAGCGGAGAGAAATGCAGTCGTTTTTTGAGGAAGCTCGACAGGCTTTGTTTCTTGCGGGGGGCACTCAGTTTCTGCTTAATCTGTTCAAGAGCCATGTCTGGACGCAGGTCCATCTGCATCGAGACAGAACCGTCCTTTTCAAAAGCATGGGTGAGGGCGCGGCTTAAAGCGTAAATGGTTCCACCTTCCAAACCGTATTTGGCGAGGACTAAGTCGCCGCGAGCAGTCTCTCCCTGAAAGGAGAGCGCAATATTTTTGATGGGCTGGCCTTCGAATTTCTCCAACAGGATATGGGACCAGTTGACATCAAAGCCGCAATTGATCGCTTTAAACGGTTTTATATTTTGATCCGTGAGTACAGAAGTCCATTCCCCGGTAGATCCCAGATGGCTATAACTGGCCCCGCCAAAGGCAAACAAGGCTGCATCCGCTGCAACGGTTATGTTCGATCCATCTCCATCCACAAACCTGAAATTTTGCTTTGTATCAAAACCGGTAAGCCGGTGTTTCAGATGGAAGGTGACACCTTGGGCGGTCAGCCGTTTTGTAAGTGCGCGCATCAGGCTGGTTGCTTTCATGTCCTTTGGAAACACCCGGCCACTACTGCCGATAAACGTCTCAATACCCAAATCCGCCGCCCAGTCCTGCACATCTGAGGGCGAAAAGGCCTGTATAAAAGGCGTCATAAACCCTTCGGACGGGCCGAATTTCTTCAAGAAAGGATCAAGATCCTCTGAATGGGTGAGGTTGAGGCCGCCGCGACCGGCGATGAGGAATTTACGGCCGACGGATGGTTTCTGATCATAGACATGAACATCATGGTCTTTGTTCAGGCTTAAATGCTGCGCAGCCATCAAACCTGTAGGGCCGCCGCCTATAATGACAATTGTTTTTCTGATTTCTGACATGCTCTGTAGTTGACGGAAAAGCGCATGGATGGCAATGGATTTTTACGGATGATGATATTCGA
>JAESPT010000120.1 GCA_016765515.1 Sneathiella sp.
ACAAAGACTGGCTGTCGGGTGGACGGCCGGTACATTCCTCGGTCTTTGCTTTGGACTTGCTGCAGGTTTATTCACCTTGGCGCGCGGCGGCATTGTTCCCTTTGTTGCCGCTATATTTCCCATCCCGAAAATTGCGCTGCTGCCTCTGTTTATTATCTGGTTTGGAATTGGTGAAGAATCCAAGATTGCCGTGATCCTGTTCGGCACATTTTTCCCGACTGTCATCGCTGTCTATGGCGGTGTTGATAATGTGGATCGGGGACTTATTAGAATGGGGCAATCGTTTAATCTGTCCTGGTGGTCCATCGTTTGGAAAATCATACTCCCCGGTGCCATGCCGGCCATTCTATCCGGATTTCGGATCTCCGCCTCTATCGGTATTATCCTGCTGGTTGCCGCTGAAATGATCGGAGCTGAATATGGAATTGGAGCCTATGTGCTCCTGGCGGGTAATCTGATGGCCATGGATCAGTTGGTGGCTGGTGTCACCATGCTCTCTATCCTTGGACTTTCGATCAGTTGGCTCATCGGGCGAGCAGAAAAATATTTCCTGAAGTGGCGCGTTTAAAGAATAATCGGTTCAGCGAATACGGTGATATTGCTGATGGGTCAGGAACGTAACTTTCTGCCCGTACAGATAAGCATGTTCTGCTCCAGAGAATGCATCTCTTTGTACAGTGATTTTGATGGTGCGCATCAAGTTTGCTCTATTCTCTACAGGAATACCGAGAAGTTGGCGGTCAGCGAATATATAACTGCCATCGCTCTGCAGGCAAACAAGCTTGGTTTCCCTTTCACCGTTCAACATACTGCTAACATTCCGGCATTGCAGTTTCGCCAGATATCTCGCAACAGCATTTTTAACGGCGTTCACCATCTGTTTTGGCGCATCGATGGCCGTCAGAATTTCGTCGACATCCTGAATTGATGCGTGTTGAAATCGCTTTTTTAAAACTGTGTTTTTATACAGAAGAAAAATGCGTGTCAGGAACTTCTGCGCCTTTTTTTTCTGCCCATACAATCCTTCGGCGGTCGCTGATAGTGCCAATTTTTTAATTTCATCATAAGTATTCACGCCGCCCCTGTAGAGCAATCGCTCAATGGCAACAGCACTCATATGCGAGGGAGAAGCCTTGTAATATATTGCTTTACCAGGATCTCGTCCGGACACCACATTGGCAATGGCCGACGCAAACCGCAAGGCACGCCAATCAGAAAGCGCAATAAGGTGACGCACATCAACGCCCAGTTTTAAGGCTTCGTTCACAGCGCCCACATCCGCAATTGTCTCAAACGAGGTTTTGCTCCAACGCTCCTGACCACTTCGGTTTGAGGAAAGACAGTGATAACTTTCATGCGCCATCGACAGGAAGTGGATCACGAATTCATTAATCTCATGCACAACAGGAAGGTTTTGATTCCCCATCATCTTCGCCGCAAATTCCATACCGGATTTTTTTTGGGAGAGCGGAGAAATAATACACACACTGCGAAACCGATCATCGGTTAGCCGGTAATAACTCGCGAGGGGCCAACCACCAGTATTTTTCAGAAGTGCGACAAGTTTTTCAACGGAATGCTGGTGAATTAAAGACGAATGCTCCAGCATATTTCCCAATCTTCTCTGAAGATTCCGACTAATTTTTTCATAGTTATTGGAAGTGTCGATAACATAAATCAGGTTCTGGTCACTGGTTTGACGACGAACAATATCCAAAGACATGGTGTGCAGAATTTGCGGCAGATCACGACGGTAGGGCTGCCGTAAATAGGTGACCACGTGTTTCTGATCCTGTAAATTATCGAATTGAGCAAAACTTAAAACTGGGCTGGAAATATGCGAATTTGATATCGATTGTTCGCCCTGAAGCTTTTCCTCCGCAAAAGAAAATGCTGAGAAAGCCAAAAGTAAAACCAAACTTGAAACCGCTTCCCGTAGGTGTCCCATAGGACCCTCCTGGGGTATGATCTTTTGAAATTTTACAAAACTGCAATTCAATAGCTCATATGGATGTTCTCACTGCCCAGTACTGGATCAACCGACCCACCATATTTTACCAGACGTCCCATTTCAGCATGGACTGAGGACTCTGGACTGGAATACGTCTCTGATAAAATGGGCAAACCTTGAAAATCACCGCATATTTAATCGGGTAAAGTATACCGATGAAATCTCAGTATTCTTTTGACAAATGACACCAATATTCATCCTCAACCCGACGAGAACACAATAAGGATAACACAAAACTCAGCATATGTCACATTTGCCATATATAATCGCCTGGATCTGTTTTTGATTTTTTTACGATCAATCCATTGCTAATTGCTAAACGTTCAAACAGCCCAGAATTATTAATTTCCGCCACCTCAAGAAAGTGTCTAAAATTTTACCTAATTTGGTCTAATTAAATGGCAATAAAAAATTTGTTTGTTAATAAGAATTTTTTAACTTGTTTTTACCACTATCGCTTCTTATGTTCTGAAATGAATAGAAAACCAAGTTGTGTAACAGGTAGATTTTGAAAAATTCGCAAAACCAAATAAGTTGGCAGTTGAGAAGCATGAGCGCCCTTATGGCGATGCTTTTTGTGTTAAACCTATTTGCTATTGTACCGGTATCTGCCAGTCACCCTAAAGACAATGGTGTCACTCATACCATTACGACCGAACTTAATGATTTGGCTCACAGTCAAGACAATTACCAGCATGATCATGTTGAACATTGTGGTATGGCGTCTTGCACAATTGCTTTTAGTGAATTTAATCC
Organism: Sneathiella sp.; assembly: GCA_016765515.1. Taxonomy (GTDB): domain Bacteria; phylum Pseudomonadota; class Alphaproteobacteria; order Sneathiellales; family Sneathiellaceae; genus Sneathiella. The sequence goes on from JAESPT010000120.1 coordinate 2,768, forward strand.
GACAGTTGTTGATATTTCAGGAACGAAGATAACCTTTTCGGTATCTCCGACCATGCTTACATCCTTGTTTCACGCTCCCCCTGGGCGGCCTCCATTAGCGTAACATAATTTTGGGCCGGATGGACCATTGCTGTGGCAGCGATAGTTAATTTTTCCGTTCCTCCAATACCTTAACGCTAATATTACATACTTTCTTCGGCGCTTTTATCATGGCTGGATAGCCTCGTGCGCTGAAAAAACAAGGAATTTATACAATGATATTCAAATCTTCTCCTTTCGCTCGCCTGTCTTCAGTAACCCTGGTTGCCTTTTTGGCAATCGGCTCTTCTTTAGCACTGGCATCCGGAAGTCATGAAAGTAGCCACGCGAAAAAGCATGATGACGGACATAGCGGCGGACATAGCGCAATGAAATCCATTGGTGAGCCCGGGAAAGCATCTGAAGTTACCCGCACGATTGAAATCGTCATGAACGACAGTTATTTCGAGCCTGAAGTTATCAATGTCAAAAAAGGGGAAACCATTCGCTTCGTCGTCAAAAATCAGGGTGAATTCGTCCATGAGTTTAATCTTGGAACAGCCGCCATGCATGCGGATCATCAGCAGGAAATGATGGCAATGATGGAACATGGTGCCTTGGAGGCCGACAAGATCAACCATGACATGATGAAAATGGATATGGGCAACGGCAAAACCATGGAGCATAACGACCCCAACAGTGTGTTGCTGGAACCTGCCAAGAACGCTGAAGTAATCTGGAAATTCTCATCCGTTGAAAAACTAGAATTTGCCTGCAATGTCCCAGGGCATTACGAATCCGGCATGATGGGCGAAGTCCACTTTAACTAGGATCATTGCGCAGCCTTGAACGGCTGCGCCTTTTCAATTAAACTGCAGGAATAAATGCATGAATTATTCTAGTTTAAAGAGCGTCCGGGCTGGCTTGATGGCATCGGTATTGATGTCACTCCTCCCCGCTTTTGCTTCAGCGGGAACCTATGACATTACGGTTGATAATGTCATCATCGATACAGGCGACTTTAAAAAAACCGGTATCGGCTATAACGGGGCCTCCCCCGGGCCCGTCCTCAAATTTGACGAAGGGGAAGACGTCACCATAAATGTGACGAATAATCTGAAAGAGACCACTTCCATTCACTGGCACGGATTGATTTTGCCCTATCAGATGGATGGAGTTCCCGATATCAGCTACGACGGTATCGAACCTGGTGAAACCTTTACGTACAAATTTCCAGTTGTACAATCAGGGACATACTGGTTTCACAGCCATTCAGGTTTTCAAGAACCGGATGGAGCGTATGGGGCCATTGTCATCAAGCCGAAAAAACGGGACCCCTATCGTTTTGATCGCGACTATGTCGTGCAGTTTACCGATAAACATCCCCATTCAGGTCGCCGAATTATGCGCAACCTGAAAATGATGTCTGATTACTATAACCGCAAGCAACAGACACTCGCCGATTTCTTCAAGGATTCTGAAAATAATGGCTCGTCCGAAACCCTAGCGGATCGAATGGCCTGGGGCAGCATGCGCATGATGCCGACAGATATTGAAGATCTGCAGGGCTTTACGCCGCTCATCAACGGCAAGGGCCCTGACCAGAACTGGACTGGTATCTTCAAGCCAGGTGAACGGATTCGCCTGCGTCTTATTAATTCCTCCGCCATGACATATTTTGATTTCCGGATTCCCGGCTTATCCTTGCTGGTGGTTGCGGCTGACGGCAATAATGTACAGCCTGTCAAAGTAGACGAGCTGCGAATTGGTGTTGCAGAAACCTATGATGTGATTGTCCGTCCGAAAGAGGATAAAGCCTTTACAATATTTGCGGAAAGTATGGGCAGAACAGCCTATGCAAGAGGCACTCTCGCGCCGAGAGAAGGCATGGTCGCTGACGTTCCTGAAATGCGCGATAGTCCGCTTCTTACCATGGCGGATATGGGAATGGATCACGGCAACATGGCTGGTATGGATCATTCTTCCATGAAAGGCATGATGAAGGATGACATGAAAGGTATGGACCATTCTTCCATGAAAGACATGAAGAAGGATGACATGAAAGGTATGGACCATTCTTCCATGAAAGGCATGAAGAAGGATGATATGAAACGTATGGACCATTCTTCCATGAAAGGCATGAAGAAGGATGATATGAAGG
>JAESPT010000121.1 GCA_016765515.1 Sneathiella sp.
AGGCGAAAAGGCGGCCGCCGCCTTGTTGGTTCGGCTGGACAACCTGAAGGCTGAGCCCTCGCGGAGGAAGAGCGGGCGTATTTGAGTCAATGACAATCCCCAGAGGCAGTGTTTTCCCTTGTTTGATCAACTTACTGGCTTCAAGTACCCGTGCTGTTGTCACCAGATTGGCAGACCCAATTTCATCCGTTTTTCCCCATTTTGAGTAGGTACACTCTTGAGCAAACGCCGAACTCGTCAGGAATGTCATCCCCAATGCTGTGTAGGTAAGTGTTTTTAGTAACGACATTGACTTCCTCCATATTATTTTTTTGTTGAGGAGGAAAATCTAATGAGTAACCCCGTCATTGACAAGCATAAGGTTGAATTTTGACGGATTTTGATCAATTGACACTATTACTCTTCAAATCGACAACTGCGGATTTCCACCCGTCGTTGCGGCAATTCCATACTGTCATTTTCTCCCATACCAATGGGGAGTATTCGTTGACGGCTGATACCCAGTTTTTCGATCAGATTTGCAACATGAAGGGCGCGCTGCAAAGAAATTTTAAGATTCACTGAGGTACTGCCGACAGGATCTGCGTATCCGGTAATGACAACTGAATTTTCTTTGTCTCTTCTATATGTGCTGGTGAGATGAACCAGTGCATCCAGTGTATTTGCGTCCTCAATAACATAAGAGCCGAGTGCAAACCCTATGACTTGCTCCGGTTTCCTGTTCCAACAGGATACCGGGATAACCTTTGCTGCGTAGGAGGATTGCCTTGACCTATGGGGGCCCGTATGGCGGGACGAAGAGTGTTTATTCTTTTTGTTGAGTTGTACCAATTCTTCGTTGGTTTTTTTCAAGTCTTTTCCCAGGCCGAAGAGCGTGCGGCTGGAATCCGATAAATATTCTTCCAGTTTTTTAAGTTTTTCTTCGAATGTACTGACTGATTGTGCAGAATCCTCCTCTTTCTGGTCTGCATAAAGCAGGGTCAATGTGCCGCGTGGCAGGGCAAGAGATCGTCCATCCTTGCCATTAAAAAACAGATCAAAACGGGAGGTTGTTGCCAAGTGAAGCAGGTCAATTTGTCCATTGGGCGCTTGAACAATCATCGGTGTAAAATCAAAAAAACCGGTGAGGGATGAAATAAAGATATCCGTGAGACCAGCCTCCTCCGTCTGGGTTTCCGCCATCGTCAGCTGGCAAGGCCTTTCCAGGATAAAGGCGGGGAAGGGAAGAAGAGGTTCGTGTTGTGTTTGTTGATTGCCCTTTTGTACTGAGACACAGGCACGGGCATTCTCAGCTTTACCGCCCGCATGATACGTGACACCTAAAGTGACGATTAACAGCAGAAAAATTGACATGAAAAACCGATGATTTCCAACAGATTTGAAATAGAGATAATTCTGGAAAATGTCATTTGCCGTAATAAAGGGTTTTCCGGCTTTCGCTGTTGCTGATTTGTCCTTCATTTCAAGAATGGCTCTGACAAAATTTTCTCGTTTCAGGATCATTTTGTCGGCGCCCTTGCGGTTTCGTTTGGGAAAAAGAACGACCAGCATGAGCAAAATATTCAGGGAAAAAACAGCGAGGCTGAGGCCAATAATCTTCAGTCGATCGACAAAATTCAAATCGGTTTTTTGGGTCGTCCTTATCATACGGACGATGAGCCAGATGCCGCAAATGAAGAAGAGAAGGATGGCATAGCTGATCCAGATAAAGATCAGGATAAGGGTGATCATTCCGCCAAACCGCAACATGTTGAGGAATAGATCTTCAATGCCTGCATATTTAAGGTAATTGATGTCAAAAACGCCAAAAATTACGGTGTCAAAAAATAATCCGAAAAAGAAAAAATACCCGACAAGCAATCCGGTCAAAATTGGGATCATTAACGTCAGATTGCTGGAATGATTGACCCGCATATGAATGTCGCAAAATAGTTCGCTGTCCAAAGAACGATTACGACATCTTTGGCCATTTCTTGTTTTCCCCTGACATTGCATTCTACAAACCTCATACATTGCATATTTTCACGTCTACTTAAAATGGTGTGATGTTAAAAAAATACAAGCATAAGTAGAATATGTTTTAATTTTGATGAAAACTGAGATGTATTAATGAAGCCTATCTCTTGCTCTCCGGCGATATAAGCGGTAGGAAAGAGGGAGTAAAGACGACTGCCTAAGGACTAGTGAAATGCCGCAATATAGATCGAAGACTTCCACTCATGGCCGCAATATGGCGGGCGCTCGGGCGCTCTGGCGTGCAACAGGCATGACAGACGGAGATTTTGGCAAACCGATCATTGCTATCGTCAACTCCTTCACCCAGTTCGTGCCCGGTCATGTGCATTTGAAAGACCTGGGACAACTGGTTGCTCGGGAAGTGGAAAAATGCGGCGGCGTCGCCAAGGAATTCAACACCATTGCTGTGGATGACGGAATTGCCATGGGCCATGACGGTATGCTGTATAGTCTGCCTTCACGGGAAATCATTGCGGATTCTGTCGAATATATGGTCAACGCGCATTGTGCGGACGCCATGGTTTGTATTTCAAATTGCGATAAGATCACGCCCGGTATGTTGATGGCTTCCTTACGCCTAAACATTCCCGTTGTTTTTGTCTCCGGCGGTCCAATGGAGGCCGGCAAGGGCATGGCGGATGGCAAGGAAATTGGTCTGGATCTCATTGATGCCATGATCCAAGCGGGCGATCCGACTGTGTCCGATGAGCAAGTTGCTGAAGTCGAACGCTCTGCGTGTCCAACTTGCGGATCTTGCTCCGGTATGTTCACGGCCAATTCCATGAACTGTCTGGTTGAAGCGTTAGGATTGGCGTTACCCGGAAATGGAAGTCTGCTGGCAACTCATAGCGATCGTAAACAGCTGTTTCTCGATGCCGCTCGTACAGTTGTTGATATTACCCGCCGTCATTATGAGATGGACGAGGTCGGTTTGTTGCCGCGTGAAATTGCCAATTTCAAGGCTTTTGAAAATGCCATGATACTGGATATCACCATGGGCGGCTCGACCAATACGGTTCTTCATTTGCTGGCGGCAGCGGAGGAAGGGAAGATCGGTTTTACCATGGAGGATATTGATCGCCTCAGCCGTGAGGTTCCCCATCTGTGTAAAGTGGCACCAAGCACCCAAGATTATCATATGGAAGATGTCCACCGGGCAGGCGGAATTATGGGTATTCTGGGGGAATTGAACCGGGCTGGCCTTATCCACAATGACTTACC
>JAESPT010000122.1 GCA_016765515.1 Sneathiella sp.
AATGTCATTTTTCGCTCTCTTGTTTCAATTTTTTCTCAACGAACATCAACCTATCCTGGCCCCAGAAAATCTCCTCCCCGATTACATAGCTTGGAGCGCCAAAAACACCCTGTTCAACGGCTTCGTTCGTATAGCTTTCATAGAGAGATCGAAGTTCAGGTGAATCGCTGGCATTCAGCAGCCGTTTCCCATCGAAACCAGCCTGATTGGTAATTTCAACCAACGTATTGTCATCTGCGACATTACGGTCTTCAGCCCAAACAGCGCGCATGAAGGCGCCTGCAAGCGCTAATTCATTGTGTCCCTCTTGTTCCACAAGGATGCACATCAAAGCGGCACGGTCTGGTGCCACCGGGAAGTATTCAGGCCGTGGATTAAGATCGATTGCGAGTTCTTTTCGCCATCGATCCAGTTCCACAAATCGATAATTTTGCCGCTCAGGGGCTCGTTTAGCTAACGGCAGTCCGCCAGTTTTGCCAAAAACGGTACCAAACTCAATAGGTTTGAAATGCAATATTGCATTATACTTTTTCGCTAATTGACAAATGCGTTCATGCCCCAAATAGGTCCATGGGGAAGAAATGCCAGCGTAATAGGTGATTGTAAGGGGCATTGGATGTTACCTAATTGTTTTTTTTGTATTCTGTCAAGCTAGGGCATTCTTGTCCATACTTGATCCCTGTGAATAAAAAATTAGGTATCTAGGGGCAGAGCTATTTAATCGGTCCTGACCCTAGCCTTTATCTCGGATTTGCTGCGCCAATAACATGGCCTGAGTTCGATTTTTTACATCCAGAGATTTAAATATCGCTGTCATATGTACCTTTACCGTTCCCTCAGACAGATGGAGAATATCGGCAATCTCACGATTACTTTTACCATCAGATACTAAATACAGCACTTCTTCTTGTCGTTTGGTCAACGTCCCTGGAAAAAGTCCGGGGCCAGACAAATATGAAAATTGTTTTTTACTTGGGCGAGGAGGTAAATGACTTCCTCCTAATAGCAGAGATTTTAGAGCCCTAATGTAGGATGACCTTGATGCTGATTTGGAAATAATTCCATTCAATTTGCAGTGCCGCAAATCCTCTACCAATTTGGGAGTTGGATTCTCAATGATTGCCAGAACTGGAATGTCTGGATATTTTTGCCGAATATTCGTTAAGGCGATTAGGCCTTTTTCCTGAAAAATATTCAACCCAGCTATAATCAGGTCAAAAGGTTCACTTTGAAGTATGGACCTCAACTCAGAGAAATCCGATGCTTCTCGCAATTCCAGTTCGGATGCTTTTAATTCTTTCAGAATCGTCACTAAGCCTTGCCGGAAAAGGTCATGTCTGTCGGCAATAACTACTAGCATAATTTACTTACCTCTACAGCCAACGTGAATAAAGCCATGACCTTTCAAATACAAATAGAGCAGAACTTCAGGAAACTACCTTTTAGAAATTTGGAAGTATAGAAGAAAATAATACACACAATAATCGCAGAAGTATTGTCTTGCAAGTCAACAGACCGCTTTCGAAAATTTGAATAAAAATGCTCCATATTGCTATGTTTATGGCGTTTGTTTTGCGTCTGTCATAATACTCGCACAAGGAGGAGTTTTACTGGTGTTATTTTTATCATATCCTCTTTATAGATGTGTTGTGTGGAAATTTTATTAAGAAATATCTTTTGTTTTTTTTCTGTAGCCACATTCATCGATTTAGGTCCCTGAAAAATTTATCGCAATCCATTCATTTACATGGAAAAAGAACAGGTTAATCGAACCTTCTGGAAGGTAGGTATGAACGGGCGGAAGGTATGTGCTTTTCTACAAAGGAATAATGATGTTTAGAAACCTCAAATCACACCCTTTAGATCTTTGAATTGTCGAACGGCAAAGGAATCCGTCATACCGGAGACAAAGTCAGTAACCTCCAAAAGCCAATCATATCTCGATTTTGTTGTATTTTTTGTTGCAGAAAATAGGTTCATGATAACCGATGATCTGGGTGACGGTTCTGAACCACTCAAACAGAATTCCTCCCATTCCAGATTTGCGATATAAAAAGCATCCAGTGTGGCTGTCAGTATTTCAGATCCCCTCAACTCAGCTTGAACTCTTTCCTGGTGATTGAAAATGTGTTTCTTACACAAATTTTCAATCTCTATAAAAATAGCCGCGTTGGAAGAATGGCGAAGTAAATCGCCCTTGTAAGTTCCGTCTAAAATTTCCTTTTCATAGTCCGCAAAAATTTCTGATACTTCGCCAATAAAATGGCCAATACACTTAGCCCGAAGGTAGGAGATCTTTTCTGATTTATCTTTAAACTCAGAATATCGGTGAGGTGCTTTTCCGAGAATACGAAGCATCAATTCTTCTGTTTCTCCAAAATCCAGTCTCGATAATTTTACTCCGTCTTCGATATCCACAACGGAATAACAAATATCGTCTGCGGCTTCTACCAAATAGGCCAATGGGTGACGGCACCAGTAGCTTTCATGGCCTCGTTGAAGGAGGCCAAGTTCAGAACTGATTTCTTTAAATGTCTCCAACTCTGACTGCATGATGCCAAATTTTTTGCCAGCACAATCTTCGTCGAGGATATTTGTGATCTCAGAAGCTCGTGGATACTTCATAAATGTTCCCAAGGTGGCATACGTCAAGCGTAAACCGCCATTATTTCGCCAGTTCTGCAGTTTGGTTAGAACGCGAAATCCTTGGGCATTGCCCTCAAAATTCAGAAAATCCAAGATTTCAGAATTAGTTAAAGGAGATAGTTCTCCTCTGGAGTAGGGACCTGTTTTAAACCAGTGACGTATTGTATCTTCACCAAAATGACCAAAGGGTGGGTTTCCAATATCGCGAGCAAGGCACGCTGCCGATACAATATGGCCAAACTCTGCGGGCGTGAAATTGGTGTCTTTCAAATATCGGTCTATAATTATTTGCCCGGCATTCGCTCCCAAAGAGCGACCAACGGAAGCTACTTCCATGGAATGGGTGAGGCGCGTTCGAACGTAATCGCTTTCAATGAGGGAATGAACCTGTGTTTTGTCCTGAAGACGTCTGAAGGCAGACGAAAAGACAATTCGATCCTGATCTTTGTGAAACGGGCTCCGGGAAGCAGAAATTGGCTCAATCGTATCCTGACCAAACCGTTTTGTTGATAGCAGTTTATTCCAGTCCATCATCTACATAATGCTTTCCGCGAAGTTATAGATCACCAGCTCAAGTCGTATCAGGACTCTTGTCATTCAGCGATATTGCCCATTTTGCTTGAATATAGTTACTTTTCCGTGTGATGGATATCAATCTTCCACCAGAACTTGAATGATTTCAGTTCAAATAAATTATTGGCCCCAACCAGGATATGTTAGAATTAAATCCGCAAAGAGCTCGCGGTTATCACGATCCATGGAATGGATCATTTTGCTGATACTACCGATGCCTTCGCTAAAAATTCTGTCTGCTTCATTTCCCTCCCAAAGTGCGACGAGCAGAATTAACATTCGCCTCTGTGCGTGGGAGAGCTTCAAGCCGCCACTGGAGGCTTTGTCCGATTCAATTGCAGAAATATTGGGTTGTAGTTCAAAATGACTATCAATCGCTTCAAATTTTTCGTCAGTCGGCAAAAAATAGCGATTAAGTTCATTATAATTAATTGCTTCTTTAACAATTTTAGTGAATTCTTCGTCAAACAATTGATATACCCTTCGTTTATCGCACTGAATATTGTCAGTGAAGGTTAAGAAAAGAAAGCCTATTAGGCAATGAGTGAAAAGCGCGCGTTAATAATTGACGATGAAAAAATGTTTGCCGATTTTGTGCGGCAAGTAGCCGAAGGTATGGGGTATGACGTTCGAGTAACAGATCAAGCTGATGTTTTCAAAGATGAGTTTAACAATTTTGACCCGACGGTTATTATTTTGGATATGGTGATGCCCGGGGTTGAGGGAATAGAGCTTGTGAATTGGTTAGCTGAGCAAGGGTGTAGTGCCAAAATTATGGTGGTCACCGGGTATAATCCCCATTACGTGGATTTTGCTAAAACTATCGGAAGTGCGCGGGGACTGAGTTCAGTCCAAAGCTATACAAAACCAATTAGCCTTGCCGATCTAAGGAAAGCGTTGTCCTAATGTATTGCCGTTAAAGGTTTAAACGGACACTGTTGAAATACCGGCCTATATGTGAAATAATTATCGTAATATTGCATCCCTAATGGGATGGAATGTTCTCAGGGCAGGGTGAAAGTCCCTACCGGCGGTAAGAACATTTGTTTAAGCCCGCGAGCGCCTGTTAGTTGCAGGGTCAGCAGATTTGGTGAGATTCCAAAGCCGACGGTCATAGTCCG
>JAESPT010000123.1 GCA_016765515.1 Sneathiella sp.
ATTGAGCGTTTAAATTTTATGCTTACAAATGATCCAGATAAGGACAATGGAATACATCAACCAAATTAGCCAATTCAGCCTCTGTCCACTCCTGACCCTGGACTTGAAACTTCCTTAAATCACGCTACAGAGCAAAAAAATTTCCACATATCAACTATTTGGCTATTGAAAAGGTTGCTGTTCTGCATGCGCGCTATAAGTCTTTTTATATCATTGAAAAATAATATGGAAAGGTTTGGGCATTATGAGGCGTATTTTCTCATCTGTTCTATTCGTTTTTGCTGCCTTGTTTTTGAACGCCTGTGAAGAGAGTGAAAAATCTGAAACCACTTCTTCTATAACAAAAGACGAAGAAAAAACCGCTTCTTCAAATAGTGATATTCAAATAGCTCTTGTCATGAAAACGCTGACAAATCCGTTTTTTATTGCGATGGAAAAAGGGGCGCGTAAAGCCGAAAAGGAATTGGGAATAACGCTGTTGGTCAAAACGGCAGCACAGGAGACATCAACGGCCCAACAAGTCAGTATTGTAGAGCGGTTGGTCCGGGAAGGAAATGTACAGGCTATTGTCATTGCTCCATCAGACTCTGTAAAATTGATCCCCTCCCTCAAGAAGGCTCAGGATAAAGGGATTTATGTGATCAACATTGATAATTCTCTGGACCTGGCATTTTCAAAAAAAGCGGGGCTTGAGAAGGTCCCCTTTATCAGTATCGACAATGAGCAAAGCGCTTATTTATCCGCAAAATACATTGCAAACAGTGTCAAAATTCCAACAGAGGTTGGGATATTGGAAGGTATTCGTGAAGCGGAGAACGCCAACCAGAGAAAGAGGGGAGCAATGAAAGCATTTGGCGAAAATCCAAATTTAAAAATTGTGGCCTCTGAAACAGCCCATTGGAAAATTGATGAAGGGTATGAAGTCGCCAAAGAAATGTTCAGGAAATATCCGGATATTAACCTGCTCTTCTGTGCCAACGATATGATGGCTCTTGGTGCAATTGAATATTTGAAGGAAACGGGTCGTAAGGACGTCTTGGTTGCTGCCTTTGATGCCATTGATGACGCTCGGTTAGCCCTGAAAGAGGGATGGCTAAAAGTTACCATCGATCAACAGCCCGGAAAACAAGGATATTTAGGGGTTGTTCTGGCACTAGATTTAATTCGGGGAAAAGACGTAGCCGACGTGACGATGCTTGAAGGACTTGTCATTTCCGAATGAGAAAAACGTTAAAAACGTCAAAATTGAAGGCACGTTTGCCTAGATCTGGTATAGCCAGGAAATTCTTTGTTTACCTGATGCTTTTGAGCGTGCTTCCACTGGTCATAATTGGCATTGCCTCTTACCAGCTTTCAACAGATGTGATCACCAAACAAGCCATAAGCTTTTCCCAAGAAGCGGTGGATCGTCAACGGGATGCGTTGGATTTACAGCTGGAAAGAGTTGAAGATCTGATTTCTGATATTTCTGGCGTTGAAGAAATAACCAACGCCTTGGGACGGTCTGCAAAATCTGTCAGTAGCTATACCATGCTGGCGACAAAAGCGCGTATTGGCTACATTTTGAACGGATACCTGAATTTGGGTGGATTGGTTTCAATTGATATCTATACCCTCGACGGCGCTCATTATCATGTTGGTGAAACATTGGATGCAGAGGAGCTGAGAGAGGATGTTAAATCAAAACTTTTTATTGAAACCTTGAAAAGTGGAAAATTTGTTTACTGGGCTGGCGTTGAAAAGAACATTAATCGTCGATCACCAGAACCACAGGTTTTGACAGCGACCAATGTTATATATGAAATAAACAGACAAACATTGGAGGAGCGAGCCGTCGCAATGTTGGTCGCCAATTACAGTATTCGTAATTTCAGTGATACATTACGAAACCCAGTAGCTGAAGGGGGGGCATATTTCGTAATTTTGGATAATAAAAATCGAATAATCTACCATCCTAATCCCCAATTGATAGGCCAGCAACCAACGATACAACTTCAAGAACTTCTTCTATCAGATAGTACGGCTGATGCTGTCGACATATTCGGTAAAAAAATGGTGGTGAATAGTGCGTCTTTCGAGCGGAATGGATGGCGAATTGCAAGCTTCATTCCTGTGGCGATTTTGACCAAACCAGCGATTGATATTGGTACTTATACCTTAGCCATTCTAGGCCTTTGTTTCGCTGTAATCAGTTTTACTGCTTTTCGATATTCCCGCACTGTGGTTGAACCCATTCGGCGCGTCATTGAGGCTTTCAAAGCTTTTGAAAGAGGAACTCTCGATCCAAACAAGAAAATACTGGTGGCGGGTGACGATGAAATTGCAGAACTTGCAAAATGGTATAACAGCTTTCTAAAAGTAGTCCGGCAGCAACAGGATGCACAGGATGCTCTTTTGGAAAGTGAAAATAGATTTAGAGACTTTGCAGAAGCGTCCTCTGATTGGTTCTGGGAAACAGACGTCAATCACAATTTCACATTTATATCGGATCGTTTTTTTGAAACTCAGAAAGTAAATAAAGAAGGCATTTACGGCCGTTCACGGATCAAGCTTTCTGAAGCTTTTAAGGACATTGAAGACTCAATGAATTGGGATAAACACTTGTTGGATTTGAAGGCCCATAAACCCTTTAGAGTGAATTATCCATTTTTGGACAATGAGAAAAAGGTCATTTATGTACGAACAAGTGGTAAACCAATTTTTGGAGAAAACGGAGAATTTGAAGGATATCGAGGCACAGGAACAGATATTTCGATAGAAGTAGCCGCGGAAAAAGTAATCGTCGACATGAATAAAATGCTCGAAATGAAGGTATCGGAACGTACAAAAGCGGTCAGAGAGGAAAAAGATCGTGCTGAACGGTTGGTTGCTGCCATTGACTCGTTGAACGAAGCCGTCGCAATTTTTGACAAAGAGGATCGGATTATCTTTTTTAACAGGAAATTTGCAGAACTTAATGCCGCTGCTCCCGGTGCCCTGGAATACGGCATTACATTTGAAGAATATTTAAGTATCTTGCTTTCCAAAAAGATGCTTCCCGATGCCATAGGCCAAGAGAAAAAATGGCGGAAGGTGCGTATGAAGCGACATAAAAATCCGTCAGGCATGATTGAACAAGCGTGGGCAAATGATGTGTGGTTGTTAATGCATGAACAGCGATTGTCTGACGGTGGTACGATCATTCTGTCAACAGATATCACTGAACGAAAACAACTGGAAGAGCAGGTTCGGCGAACACAGAAAATGGATGCGATCGGTCAGTTGACGGGAGGTGTTGCCCATGATTTCAATAATATATTGGGCATAATTCAGGGAAATCTTGAATTGCTTTATGATCAAGGCGTTGAAGAGGCACAACTTGTTTTCTTGTATAATGCACAGAGGGGAATTGATCGAGGCGCCGATATAACTCGAAAATTGCTGGCCTTTTCTCGAAAGGATGTTCGAAAAGATGATTTGGCTGACATAAATACTTTGATTGGAAATCTTGAAGACCTCGTAGCCAGATCCCTCACAGCCTATGTCAATGTGCAAACCCATCTTGCGACAGGATTGTGGCCCGTCATCATTGATGAAGGCGATTTTGAAGATGCTCTGCTTAACCTGTCCATCAATGCCCGCGATGCAATGCCGGACGGCGGCACACTTGTCATTGAAACCGTGAATAAGACATTGGATGAAGATTATGTTCGCGTTAATCCGGAAGGAAAAACGGGTGATTTTGTCATGATCTCCGTCAGCGATACTGGGGTTGGCATGGACAAGGAAACTAAAGAGAGAGTGTTTGAACCCTTCTTTACCACAAAAGAGAGAGGCAAGGGGACGGGACTGGGCCTGAGTATGGTTTACGGGTTTACCCAAAGGTCAGGTGGTCATCTGCAAATTTATTCGGAACAGGGAAAAGGAACGACTTTACGGCTCTTTTTACCGCGTGCAAATGAACGGCAAGTGGGAAAGGTCACGAATGAGCAAGAACCACGTGTGTTGCCCAGGGGCGGAGAAACAATTCTTATTGTGGATGACGAAGATGAGTTGAGAGAGATTACATCCCGCCATCTGCAGAACCTTGGTTACAATACTGTTGAGACAAAAAATGGGGATCATGCGTTTCAGCTTGTTCAACAACGAAATGATATCGATTTGATGTTCAGTGATGTTGTTATGCCTGGAGAACTGGATGGATATCAATTGGCTGAAAAAGTACACAAGAAATTGCCTTCACTCAAAATATTGCTGACAAGCGGGTTTAATAGGCCTTTGGGCGAATTTTCCGGTGACGAAGGTGATTATATTATGGAATTAACGCGGAATATGCTCGCCAAACCCTATAATAAAAGAGAGCTTGCAGAAGCAATCCGTCAAAGACTCGATGAAATCGGCAAATAGAAATATTTTAAAAAAAAGGGAAGGCAAAGCCTCCCTATTTAAAAAAAGAAAATTGGTATTTATTGATAGAAACTGACCCATTGGCCACCGTTATCACTTGATTCAACC